>NZ_CALJRY010000001.1 GCF_937976295.1 uncultured Rothia sp.
CCGCGCATTAATGCGTTATTCTGTAAGCATCACGAGGAAGTGGAGACTGTCCAAGCGTGCATATTCACGATTATTTGCACGCTTGTAGTGTTTAACTGCTTCTTTGTTACTGCAGACCTATCCGGATCAACGTAGTATCCGGGCCACCGATTGAAGGGGAAAACGTCAATGGCTGACACCTCAACTCGTACTCTCTCTGCTGAGCTCGAAAAGGAGCTGCAGAGCGCACCCACTACCCACCAGGGCCTTCTGGATTGGGTTCGCGAAGTTGCGGCCCTGACCCAGCCCGCACACATTTACTGGGTTGACGGCACCCAGGAAGAATATGACCGCCTGGCACAGGAACTGGTTGACGCCGGTACCTTTGTTCGCCTCAGCGATCACGAATTCCCGAACTCTTACGCAGCTTTCTCCGATCCCGACGACGTTGCACGCGTCGAGGAGCGTACCTTCATCTGCTCCGAGACTGAAGAAGGCGCAGGCCCGACCAACAACTGGCGCGACCCCGTCGAAATGAAGCAGACCCTTTCCGGTCTGTTCGAGGGCTCCATGCGCGGCCGCACCATGTACGTTATTCCCTTCGTCATGGGCTCCCTGAAGGCTAAGAACCCCAAGATTGCTGTTGAGCTCAGCGACTCCGCATACGTTGTCTGCTCCATGCGCATCATGGCAACCATTGGTAAGGACGTTCTTGCCAAGCTGAACGAGACCAACGGCTTCTTCGTTAAGGCTCTGCACTCTGTCGGTGCACCCCTGGAGCCCGGTCAGGAAGACGTTCCCTGGCCCTGCAACCCCGAGAAGTACATCGTCCAGTTCCCCGAGACCCGCGAAATCTGGTCCTTCGGCTCCGGCTACGGCGGTAACGCACTGCTCGGTAAGAAGTGCTACGCACTGCGTATCGCATCCGTTATCGGTCGCGATGAGGGCTGGATGGCAGAGCACATGCTCATCCTGAAGGTCACCAACCCCGAGGGTAAGGTTCGCTACATCTCCGCAGCGTTCCCCTCCGCATGTGGCAAGACCAACTTCGCAATGATGGAACCCACCATTGACGGCTGGAAGGCTGAGATGGTCGGCGACGACATCGCATGGATTGAGTTCGACGAGAACCACCAGGCACGCGTGGTCAACCCCGAGGCTGGCCTGTTCGGCGTGGCACCGGGCACCGGTTATTCCACCAACCCGAACGCTATGAAGGCTATCGCCAAGGGCAACACCATCTTCACCAACGTTGCACTGACCGACGACGGCTCCGTTTGGTGGGAGGGCAAGACTGACGAGGCTCCCGCACACCTGATCGACTGGACCGGTAAGGACTGGACCCCCGAGTCCGGCCGCCCGGCAGCTCACCCGAACTCCCGCTTCTGCACCCCCGCATCCCAGGTCGACATGCTCGCACCAGAGTACTACGACCCCGAGGGCGTGCCGCTGAGCGCTATCGTTCTGGGCGGTCGCCGCAAGACCACCATCCCCCTGGTTTCCGAGTCCGAGAGCTGGGAGCAGGGCGTGTTCCGCGCAGTCACCCTCTCCTCTGAGACCACTGCGGCCGCTAAGGGTGCTGTCGGCGTGATTCGCCGCGACCCGATGGCTATGCTGCCCTTCATTGGTTACAACGCTGGTGACTACTTCAAGCACTGGCTGGACCTGGGCAAGAAGCACGGCGCCGAGAACATGCCGAAGGTCTACTACGTCAACTGGTTCCGCCGCACCCCCGACGGTGGCTTCGCATGGCCCGGCTTCGGTGAGAACTCTCGCGTTGTGAAGTGGATCTTCGACCGCCTCGACGGCAAGGCTGGCGGCCAGGAGACCTTCCTGGGCACCGTTCCCACCAAGGACGACCTGGATCTGACCGGTCTGGAAATCTCCGAGGAAGAGCTGAAGGCTGCTCTGGCTGTCTCGAAGGAAGAGTGGGCTGCTGAGCTGCCCGGCATCGACGAGTGGCTGGAGAAGTTCGGCGACAAGCTGCCTGCTGAGGTTCGCGAACAGCGCGACGCTCTGGCGAAGGCTCTGGAGGACTAAGACACCCCAGCTAATACCTCAGGTATAGCGCGTTGAAGGGGCGGAATCTCCCGGTGAGGTTCCGCCCCTTCCTTCCTTCCGTTGAGGGGAAAGCTGAGGGGAAATTTGAATCCCTGTCACCTGGGGAACGGCAAGTTTTCTTGCAGCGGTGTGAGTGTAAGGCTATGCAGTTCACCTGCTCTTGAGAAATACTTTAAGATCCCCGCCGGGGTGGTTTGGGCATGGAGGCGGCGAATCTTGATTTCTTGCCCCTCTTGCCGCCCCTATACAATTCCAATGTAAGATTTTTGAACGCGTCGAACTCGTCCGGGTTCACGCATCCGTTGCCGCCTCCGTGGAGGGGTTGGTAGTACGAGTAAGGATAGAAGGAGTATCCATGCGTTTGACAGCATTCTCGGATGTCTCGCTCCGCGTTCTGATGCTCCTGTCTGCTCTGGAGCCCGGTCAGAAGCTTTCCACCCAGAAGATTGCTGAGGGAGTGGACACCCCCTATAACCACGTGGCGAAGGCTGTAGCTTTCCTCGTGAACATGGGTTACCTGGACTCGACTCGTGGTCGTGCCGGTGGCGTCATGCTTTCCGATGCGGGTCGTTCTGCGACCGTCGGCACTATTCTTCGCGCTACTGAGGGCGATATCCCCATGATTGAGTGCGAGGACGAGAACGGCCACTGCCCCCTCGATAAGTTCTGTCGCCTGCGTAATGTGTTGGCGAAGGCTCGCGAGGCGTTCTATGCTTCGGTTGATTCGGTTGTCATTAGTGAGTTGACTGCCGGTGCGCGCCCCGTTGGTCCGGTGTTTGTTGAGCTGGGCTTTGCTCCTCCGGAGAACGCGCTGCCCGCGCGCTAGTCGTAAGGCGCTAGTCGTAAGTATTCAAGAGATACGTGATACCTGTGGAGCTTTCCGGTGGGAGGCTCCATAGAGTTTTTAACACGGA
>NZ_CALJRY010000002.1 GCF_937976295.1 uncultured Rothia sp.
AAGGAAGGCATCCGCATTGACCGCTCCGGAACCCCGCTGAACGAGGTTCCGAACCCTGTGGTGTCCATCTTCTCTACCGGTGTTCTGGAGGCTGCAATCCGCGGAATCCCGGCCTGGGTTTACCACCCGGCACCGCCGGCATGGTTGGTGGAATTCTGGGACCGCTACGGCATGAACCAGTGGGGTCAGGAACCGACCCCGGCACCGGTTCAGCCGAAGAAGGAACCGGCACAGCGTATCGCTGAACTAATGATTGAAACTTTGGAGGCATAATGCGTATTCTCTGCGTCATCCCCGTGCGCGGTGGATCAAAGGGCATTCCGCGTAAGAATCTGCGCACCATCGCGGGTAAGCCGCTGGTCGCATGGACCATCGAGCAGGCACTGGCTGCTAAGGAAGAAGTAGCCGGCGAGCACGAGCTGCGTGTTGTCGTCTCCACCGATGATGCTGAACTGGCTGATATCGCCCGCGAGTACGGTGCGGAGGTACCGTTCATACGCCCGGCGCACCTGGCTGAAGACACCACTGCAACCGAGCCGGTCATCGAGCACGCTATCGAGTTTTATACCGAAAACGGTTGGGAACCCGAGGCAGTCATGCTGCTACAGGCAACCAGCCCCGTGCGTCTGCCCGGTACTCTGGCTCGTGCAGTCCGCCAGTTCGCGGAGAACGGTAAGGACTCCATGGTCGGTGTGATTCCGATTGGTCCGTTCATCTGGACCTGGCACGCTGACGGTGAGCCCACTGCGGCGTTTGAGATTATGGCTCGCCCGCGCCGCCAGGAGCTGACCAAGGAAACTTTCCGCTACCGTGAGAACGGTTCGATGTACATCACCAAGACCCACGTGTACATGGACCACCACAACCGCCTGGCGGGCTACCCCGGCGGTACCATTGACTTGTTTATGCTGGACGAAATCGAGGGCGTCGACATTGACGCATTGATTGACTTCTCCGTGGCAGAGCACCAGCTCACTCAGATCCTGACCGAAGGCAAATAACCTTTACCCGCGCAGTACCTCCTCTGCCGCTCCCGGCTTGACCGGCACTTAGGCATTCAACTAAACACTCAAACGAAAAGGTCAAAATCGTGATTATTGAACGCAATATTGCCCCCTATGTGGTCTTCGCTGAAGACCCGATTCTCAACGCTCTGCAGAAGATTTCTGCTAACGGCCAGCGCATCATCTTCCTGGTGAACGAGTCCGGTATCCTGCGCGGTTCGCTCTCTGACGGCGACTTCCGTCGTTGGCTGATTGCTAACCCCACTGCATCCCTGGAGACCAGCGCCCTGGACGCTGCGAACACCAACCCGCAGACCGCACCGGCTAACGCTGATCCCGAGACCCTGCGCGCATACTTCGCGAAGGGTATCAACCACGTGCCGCTGACCGACGAGCGCGGTCACCTCGTGGCGCTGGCAATGGACGAGCAGGACGTCCTGCGCATCGGTAAGCACACCATCAGCGAGGATTCCCCCTCCTTCATCATTGCTGAGATTGGTAACAACCACCAGGGTAGCGTTGACTTCGCTAAGGAACTGGTGGATCTGGCTGTTGAGTCCGGCGCGGACGCTGTGAAGTTCCAGCTGCGCGACATGGACGCTCTGTACCGCCAGCGCGGTGCGGCAACCGCAGGTGAGGACCTGGGCGTTCAGTACACCCTGGACCTGCTGTCCCGCTTCTCCCTGACCGTTGACCAGATGTACGAGGTCTTCGACCACGTCAAACAGCACGACATGGACATCATGTGCACCCCCTGGGACGCACCCTCCGTTCAGGCGCTGGTTGACTACGGCATCCAGGGCATGAAGATTGCTTCTGCTGACCTGACCAACCACGAGCTGCTGCGTGACGTGGCTTCCCGCGGCCTGCCCATGCTGGTTTCCACCGGTATGAGCCGCGAAGAGGAAATCCGCGAGTCCGTGGCTCTGCTGCGTAACGCTGGCGCATCCTACGCTCTGCTGCAGTGCCAGTCCGCATACCCGGCACCCTTCAAGGACGTCAACCTGGCGTACATGGACCGCCTGGCTGAGATTGGTCAGTGCCTGGTCGGTTACTCCGGCCACGAGCGCGGCTACCACGTGCCTATTGCTGCTGTTGCTCGCGGCGCGAAGATCATTGAGAAGCACTTTACCACCGACAAGACCCTCGAGGGTAACGACCACACCGTCTCGCTACTGCCTGAGGAATTCAAGGCAATGGTTCAGCAGATCCGTGAGGTTGAGACCGCAATTGGTTCCGCTGCTCCTCGCGAGGTGTCCACCGGTGAGCTGATGAACCGCGTGAACCTGGCAAAGTCCCTGGTTGCTACCCGCCACATCGCTAAGGGCGAGGTCGTGACCGAGGCTGATGTTGCTGTGAAGTCCCCCGGCCGCGGTCTGCAGCCGAACTACCTACCGCAGCTGCTGGGCCGCACCATGCAGCGCGATGTTGAAGAAGGCTCGTTCTTCTTCGAAGGCGACCTGAAGGATGACCTGGTGACCCGCCGCGACTTCAAGTTCGACCGTCCCTGGGGTCTGCCGGTTCGTTACCACGACTACAAGCCGCTGATTGAAGAGGCGAAGCCGGACTTCCTGGAGTTCCACTTCTCCTACAAGGACCTCGAGATTAACATCGACGACGTCTTTGACTCCAAGCTGGACATGGGCTTCACCACCCACCTGCCCGACCTGTTCGCAGGCGACTTCCTGGTGGACCTCGCGTCCAAGGACCCCGAGGTGTGGGAGCGCTCCATCGCTGAGGTTCAGCGCACCATTGATATCACCCGTGACCTGACCCGCTACTTCACCGTAGACGAGGACCCGGTCATGGTCGTGACCATGGGTGGTTTCACCAAGGACAAGCACATTCCCGCTGCTGCACGTGCTGAGAAGTACGAGCGTATCGGTGAGGCGCTGAAGCGTCTGGACGCATCCGGTGTTCGCCTGGCTGCTCAGACTCTGCCCCCGTACCCCTGGCTGATGGGTGGTCAGCAGTACCACAACCTGTTCCTGGATCCGAAGGACACTGCAGAGTTCTCGCGCGCATTCGACACCGCGCTCTGCCTGGACATCTCCCACACCATGCTTGCCTGCAACTTCCTGAACATTCCGCTGTCGGAGGCTGTTGAGCAGCTGGCACCGCTGTCCATCCACCTGCACCTGGTGGACGGCACCGGCGTTGACGGTGAGGGCGTTCAGGTCGGCGAAGGCGATGTCGACTGGGCATCGCTGGGTAAGCAGCTGCGTGAGCTGGCACCGAAGGCTTCCTTCATTCCCGAAATCTGGCAGGGCCACATCAACAACGGTGAGGGCTTCTTCACCGCACTGGACCGCCTCGAGAAGTGGCTGTAGAAAGTAGACACTCACTCATGAATTCAAACGGATTTCCCACTGCCCTGTGGGTCGTTCCGGTTCCCGAGTTTGGTGGAGTAGCTCGGCACGTTGTCGATATGGCACGTGCCGGGCTCCCCGGCTTTAACCTGGTGGTTCTCGCACCCGAAGGTAAACTCACGAGCCGCCTTGAGGAACTGGGCGTCACCGTCATCAAGGCTGAGTTTGGCCCCGACTACGGTTTTAAGACTTCCTTTGTTTCTTTGCAGAAGGCTGTTGAGCAGCTTCGCCCGGATATTGTGCACAGCCACCTGGCGTATGCGGATGTTGTAGCGACCGCTGTAGTCAACGCGCTGCGTATCCGTAGCGTTATCAAGCGTGACACCTGCGTGCCTAAGCTTCTGACCACTGAGCACGGTATTGCCGGTAATGACTCGGTGTACCACGGCAGCTCCTGGCGTTCTAAGCTCATGGAAACCGTGCACCGTGTGCGCCTGTGGGGTACCGATCAGGCGATTGCTGTTTCTCGTTCTAC
>NZ_CALJRY010000003.1 GCF_937976295.1 uncultured Rothia sp.
ATACGGATATGGACATGTTCGGTTCTATTCCGAGGCGCGCCCCGGTTCAGCTGAGTGTTGGTCGTGGCTACGCGTTCCTTGCCGGGTCGCCGGTTCTGGTGCAGCTGATGAGTCCGGAGGATTCTCAGCACCGTGGCGGGCTGTAGGGCTTGTCTGGCGTGTGGTGAGGTATCGTGTAACTTTACCGGCTATTTTGCTGTGGGGGTCACCCCTCTGGGGAGTCGCCCTGCTTGTTGTGAAGTTGATGTTAAGGAGTTAGCCCGTGACTGTACCTGCTGGTTCGCCGCAGTACTCCGGCTCGGAGCGTCGTGATGCTCATCCTGCCCCGCAGGCTGCTGGTCAGCCCGCGGGTGGCTTGGTTGCGGGCGCTCCCCTTGGCTCTTCGTATCGTTTGGTGCGCCGGGTGGGTTCCGGTGCGGTCGGTGAGGTGTGGGCTGCTACGATGAGCGGCTCGTGGGCTCTGTACGCGGCGAAGGTTTTGCGTCCGGAGCTTGCGGAGAACCCTGTGGTTCTTGAGTCTTTTGTGCGTGAGCGTTCGGTACTGTTGGCGCTGTCGCATCCTCATATTGTGCCATTGACGGACATGGTGGTTGAGGGCGGTGTGCTGGCTCTGGTGACGGAGTTTCAGCATGGCGGTTCGTTGCGTCAGAAGCTGGATTCTGAGGGTCCGTTGCCGGTTCGTTTGGCGTTGAGTCTGATGGTGCAGGTTCTGAATGCGGCGGAGTTTGCTCACCGTCGGGGCGTGATGCATCTGGATATTAAGCCGGAGAATGTTCTGCTGAGCGGTGTTTTGGGGGAGTCTCTGGATCAGCAGGTTCGTGTGGCTGATTTCGGTATTGCTTCTTTTACTGGCTCTGCGGGTTCGGGTTCTTCTCGTTCGTTTTCTGGTACTCCGGGGTATATGGCTCCGGAGCGTTCTGCGCATGGTGTGGCTACTCCGGCGGTGGATGTTTATGCGTGCGCAGTGACTCTTCATGAGTTGTTGGTGGCGGCGCGTCCTCTTCCGGCGCGTGGTGGTGCGGTGCAGGTGTCGCCGCAGATTCCGGCTGAGGTTGCTGAGGTGCTTCACGGGATGTTGGCGGAGAACCCGGTTCAGCGTCCTGGTGCGGCTGAGGCTGCCGCTAAGTTGCGTCTTTTAGCTGAGGGTTTCACGGCTGATACGGTGCTTCCTCGCTGGGTTGAGGTGTCTTCGGGTGCTGTGGGCTATACACCTACGGTGGTTCATGGTGCTGAGCCTGCTGTTTCTGCGGTGCCCGGGCAGAATGTTACGGAGCTGTATGGTGCGGGTATGCCGTCGCTGGGTCAGGCGCAGAATGAGACGGTTATCCGCGCTCCTTTTGTGGTGGAGCAGCCGGCATATGTTCCTGATGAGGTTGTTGAGGAAGAGGAGCCTGCCCGTTCGCCGTTGCGCCGCCCGCTGGTGTGGGGCGCTATCCTGGGTTCTTTGATTCTTGTGGGTGTGCTCGCTTTTGTGGGTTTGAGCGGCGGTAAGGGTTCGTCTAAGACGGCTGAGTCTTGGTCTGCTTCGAGCCGTAGTTCGGCGTCTTTGCCGAGTGGTTTGGGTACCCGTATTGAGGGTACGTATAACCCGCGGGATAAGAGTGCTCGCCTGACTTTTGAGTTTTCGTCGCAGAAGTCGGCTCTTCGGGGCGATATTTTGCAGGTGCTTCCCGGTGTTGAGGGTGGTTCGTGTGCTTCGGTGACGTGGGATGCCGGTCAGGCGTCTTCTGGTGTGTCGAAGAATCAGTCGAGTGTGACTGCGGTGGATGTTCCGTGTTCGTGGAATCTGTCTGAGGTGAGTATCCCGGCTAATGGTGTGGTGCAGGTTCGGGCGAATGTGTCTGCTGAGTTTAAGGATTCGCGTGCTTTTGAGGAGTGGGTGAACCGTATTGATTCTGAGACGTCGAAGGCTATTTCTGACAGGGAGGTTCGTTCGACGGCGTACCCGATTCAGCGTTTGCGGTCGATTGAGTTGCGGGTTCCTTCTCGTGTGGTGAATCAGAGTGTTTTGCCGGTGACGGTGGTTCCGGTGTGGCCCAGTGGTGCGGATGAGTTGAATCCGTTGATGGTTTTGCCGCGTACGGGTGAGTTTTCGACGCTGGTTCAGGCGATTTCTCCGGATGCGCAGTTGATTAGTTTTTCGGATGGTTGTTCGGGGCATGTGTTGGTGTCTGAGGATCAGCGGGTGGTGACGGCGCTGTCGGTGACGTCTAAGTGCCGTGTGAACGCGCAGATTGGTAATTTCACGAACCTGTCCAGCAGCGACTTCGCGATTATCACCCGCTAACGGTGGCACTCTAGGCTAGCTGCCGCTGGTATGCAGAAAGCCCCCACGGCTGAGAGGGTGACTCTGAACTGCCTCCCGTTTCTTGGACAACGAAACTAAAGTCCAACAAACAGGAGGCT
>NZ_CALJRY010000004.1 GCF_937976295.1 uncultured Rothia sp.
AGGTCCAGACTCGGTCGAGTAGCAGAGCACTCAGGAGGGTTAGGGCGATGCCGAGGACCAGCACCACAATATCCGGTCCGTCAGCGGGAACTGCCCACGTTACCAGGGTAAGGAATACCTGTAGACCCAACGCCCAGTACAGAGGAGAATCCGATACCTGCTCATCTACAGGCCTCTTCGCGATGAAGTTCTTAAGGACCTTGGCGGCTACAACCGCAAGCAGGATCAGGAGAGCAACCTCAAGAATGACGCTCAAGGGGTTGGACTTCGAATAATCAATGACCAGACGGGCGATGAAGAGGCTGAACGCCGTGGTACAAACGGTCGGCAGGTTCTTCGCCTTGGTGACAGACACGAAGGAGAGAGCGCCTAGACCCCAGAGAAGCGCGTTGAGTTCTACCTGCTTGGGCTCAAAAACGAACCCAACGAGAGTGTAGAATCCCAGCACCGCCAGAGCGGGAATCATCAGCAGCGTATTGACCGGAGCGTAGATAGCTTGGGTCAGGGGACGGCGAGACATGAAACGCGCATAAGGGGCACCCAACGGGCCGTGCATCGGCAGTTCAACCATCGTATTACCGACCGGGACAGCAATGCGCGGACGAACATTTGCGTTCACGCCGAAGACCTCAACCGGGAGCGTAACCTTCAGAACGAATAGGATGATAACTGCGAGCAGGGCATAATAGCCCAGCAGAGTCATCTCAATCGTGCTTTCCCTCGTGTTGAAGAGATTCCATAGAGAACCAATGCAGAAAGTCGTGATGCTGATGGAGGCACCAATCTGCATGCGAGGGATCCTGAAGATGAGGGCTAGCACCCATACAGCGATGAAGATAATCGGAGTTGCTACCGCGAACAGAAGACTATCAAAGTCGCCAATGAAACGGCCTGCACTCAGGATAGAACCAAGAGTGAAGAAAATCGCTGCCGCGTATGCCTCGTAGCTTCGCTTGGAGTACGCATAGAGCAGCACGCTGCACAGCGCCTGGACCGCCAGCAGAGCAAGGACGAGGAAGTCCACGAGCGATTCCTTCATATTGCCGCTGATAGCGAGCAGAATGACAGACCAGCAGATGGGGAAACGCGCAACGGTGAGTAGCTCCGAACGAATCGAAGAGCCAGCCGGCATAAAGAAACCAAGCACACCGTATACGACGGTCAGGAGTGCAGGCAGTGCTACAGCAATGTACTCCTTCTGCAAGTCATACAGCAGGTAGTGTCGCGAGCCAATCGTCGCGATGACCAAGGTCATGTAGAACGCGATACGGATGAAAGAGACAAGCGTGGAGCGGAAGGACCCAACATCCGAAAGCCTCAGCGCACGAGCCAGAATAAGAGCGCTCAAGACGCTCAAGAAGAGGACGGCACCCGAGAAGAGGGGGAAACCAATCCAGAACCGGCCATGTGCTCCGCCATCAACATGGTTAGACACGTACCCAACGAAGAGCGCAAAAACGCCCAAGAAGAGGTAGACCGACATTTCTACAAGCCGGTAGCTGGGATCCTGAGCCGCAACGCCCTGAGAGAGGACAAAAGTCAACAGTGCAATAGCGGCGCAGACCAGTGCAAACATCAAAAGCGACTCAGAAGTCTGCATCTCGGGAATGAGAGCAAGGAAGAGCTGAATCATACCAATGGCATAACCGATGTTGCTCAGTACTGCTCCGGCGGTACGTGCCTCGGGGGCCTTAGCACTGACCAGATAGATGACTACTGCCGCGGCAAAGAACAGATAGAACGTGCCCTGATTACTGGGGGAGGCGTACATGCCAATAATAGGAATGAGCGCTACAAAGCTGATCAGCAGCAGAGGCTGAATTGCCTTGCGGTACAGCAAGAAACTCATAATGCAGAGGACACCAATAACCCAGGGGGCGGGGAAGATACCTTGATTGCCTTCTGCATAAGGAAGGAAAGCGCTCCAGCGAGTTGCGTATGCAGGGCTATCGGCAACGTGAGCAGTGTAGAAGGCATCCATGAGAGCAAAGAAGGAGAAGAATACGCCGACGCATGCGTCAATAGCAGGCAGCCACTCCACCTTGCGAGCGGGATGGTGAGGAGCTTCCTTCGCCCAGGGGATAGACGGTGAGCTCTGTACCTGCTCGTGCTGTTCATTGGAAGCAGGAGTCGAACCAGTAATGGTTTTCTGCAGACGAGGAATAAATACGTACGCAGAAATCAGGTTTACAACCAGAACAGAGACAAAGAAAATACTGGGGAACCACGGGCCGTGATCCGAGTCCATGATGAAGGAGAGAATAGACGCAATCGGGTAGATTCGTGCCTGGGCGTAGTAATCCGCCGTGCCGTTCAGCCAGGTGAAAAGAATGGCGTGCACAGACATAACTGCAAAAGCAATACCCGCGTCCGTGTAGCTCAGATCGTTGGTGAAGAAGAAAATAG
>NZ_CALJRY010000005.1 GCF_937976295.1 uncultured Rothia sp.
CCGCCAGCACCCGCACCGGAGAAATCGACCCCGAACACAGGTACACGAGGGTCCCACGGAAACGCTCAAAATTGATGATGCCCGCAGACACGATGCAGACCGACCACATGCCCACGATGCCCGCGCGGGTCCACGCGAGGGTCGGGTCGACGGAGTGACCCTCGGAGCTCTGCGCCGCCGCGTGCACGGCGAGTGCCTGGAGGATAACCGATCCGAGTACCGTACTGATGAGCAGCTGAATAAAGTACGGGACCGTCAGGAACTGGCGCAGGCTAAAGCCCATGAGCCGCAGCTGCCGGGCGCACTCCTGCATCAGGTCGTACTGCCGGTCCTGCTGCTGGGACTCTTCCGAGCGTCGCGTCTTCACGTTCATCGCTTGAGCCCCTCCGCCATCGCCAGGTAGGCCTCCTCCAAGGTTGCCGGGCGCGTGTAGGGCTCGGTCCTCGCCCCAATGTTCGAGGCGGCGAGCCCCTCCGCGAGGATACGGTGCGCCTCACCCGCCTCGAACGTGGCGCGCTCGCCGTGCCAGTAGAGAGTCAGCTCCCAGCCGGAACCACGCGGGGCGAAGAGCACCGCAGCCCGCTCGCCGAGGAATCCGCGGAGCGTATCAAGCCCCTCGGTGGCGGTGGCCTCAACCTGCACCACGGTTGTGGCGGCAATACCGGCGTGTGCGGCAACGTCCTCGAGGGTGCCGCTCACGGCAACAGAACCGGCGCCCAAAACGGTGATGGTATGCGCCAGGTCCTCGATTTCGCCCAGTAGGTGACTCGTCAGCAGGACGGCGGCGCCGTCCTCCGCGAGGGAGTGGATGAGAGTTCGCACGGTCAAGGCGATGTCGGGGTCGAGCCCGTTGGTCGGCTCATCCAGCAGGAGCAGGGAGGGGGAACCGAGCAGCGCCCTGGCGATGTGTAGGCGCTGCTTCATGCCGCGAGAAAACTCCTGGACGGGCCGCGTCGCAGCGTCGGTGAGTTCCACTCGAGCTAGGGCATGCTCCACTTCGTGTCGTCGAGCTCGCCCGGAAACCCCCGCAACATCGGCGAAGAACAGCAGGTTATCGCGGGCACTGGCGCGCGGGTAGAAGCCGTTCTCCCCGCCCAACGCGAGACCCACGTGACGGCGTGCCCGCTGCGGGTGAGCGATGGCGTCAACACCGTTCACGGTGAGGCTACCGCTGGTGGGGGTGAGCAGGGTCGAGCACATCTGCACGGTCGTCGTTTTGCCCGCACCGTTGGGGCCGAGAAGAGCGTGAATCTCGCCGGAGCTGATGCGAAGGGACACACGGTCGACGGCGGTGAAGGCGCGTTCGCCTGTGCCAAAGATGCGGCTAAGCTGCGCCGCATCGAGAACGAGAGACATGATGGACAAACCTTTGAAGTCGGTTTTCCGGCTTCTGCGCCGGAAGGGTACGCGAGGGGGACGTGTGCGAAGCCCCGCACGAGTGTATGCGTAGTCCCAGTGTA
>NZ_CALJRY010000006.1 GCF_937976295.1 uncultured Rothia sp.
GTGCCCGAAGCGAAGCGAGGGCGGGTGCCCCTGTAGGAACGAGGACGAACACCGCCCCTTCTGCACCGGCCGCATCCCCTAGAAATGCGGGTGCCTCCCCCAGAACCGGTTAGTTGCCGGTCATACCCAGCAGCTCATTCGCGCGAACGCGAGCCCAACGCTCCGCGTTCAGCACAGCCTCCAGCGTCAAATCAGCGTCAGAAACAGCCTCAGCGCTACCGGCGTGCTCCTCCAGCACGCGCGCCACCGAATCGACAATGTCAGTAAAGCGGATTGCGCCCGCATGGAATGCTGCCACGGCTTCCTCGTTGGCGGCGTTGAACACTGCCGGGTGGGTGCCGCCAACCTTACCGGCGGCCTTGATCATGCGCACGGCGGGGAATGCTTCCTCGTCCAGCGGCTCAAAAGTCCAGGATGCCGCCTTCGACCAGTCACAAGCAGGCACGGCACCGGGGATGCGGTGCGGCCAGGTCAGACCCAGCGCGATGGGCAGCACCATGCTCGGCGGCGACGCCTGCGCAATGGTCGAGCCGTCCACAAACTGCACCATGGAATGCACAATCGACTGCGGGTGGACCGCCACGTCAATACGGTCCAGGTCCACGCCGAACAGGTGGTGCGCTTCAAGCACTTCGAGTGCCTTGTTGACCATGGTTGCCGAGTTGGTGGTGACGACCAGGCCCATGTCCCAGGTGGGGTGTGCGAGCGCCTGCGCGGGGGTCACGTCGTGCAGCTGTTCGCGCTTGTAGCCGCGGAACGGACCGCCGGATGCGGTGAGGATGAGTCGGTCAATTTCTGCGTCAGTTCCGGAGGCGAGCGCCTGGGCGAGGGCGGAGTGCTCGGAATCGACGGGCACCATGGGGGTGTCCAGGGGGGACGCGTCGACGGCGACACGTACGAGCGGGCCGCCTGCGATGAGGGATTCCTTGTTGGCCAGTGCCACGCGGTAGCCGCTGTTGAGGGCGGTGAGGGTCGGTTCCAGGCCGATGGAGCCGGTGATACCGTTCAGGACGGTGTCTGCCGGGTGTGCTGCCGCCTGTACGGAGGCTTCGGCGCCGTGGGCGATTTGCGGGGTGTAGCCGGTGACGCCTGCTTCGGATGTTGCCGCTTCGATGAGTTCGCGGAGGCGCTGTGCGTCTTCTGCGGTGCCGCTGGTGGCGACCAGTTCGGCGCGTACGTGCACTGCCTGGCGTGCGAGCAGTTCGAGGGATCGGGAGCCTGCGGAGAGGGCGACGACCTTCAGCGGTGCGTCGTCGGCGGAGGCGCTGGTGCCCTTGAGCGCGGCAAGGTGGTCGATGACTTCCATGGCTTGGGTGCCGATGGAACCGGTTGAGCCGAGGAGGGTGACGCGCTGCGGTGCGCGGGTTAGTTCTGTGAGGGCGTCGGTGAGGCGGTCGCGGCTGCCGCCGACGCGTGCTGAGGATCCAAACTTCATGGTTCTAGTGTCTCATGAGCTCGCGGGTGTCTCCGGGCGTGTAGCCTCGCCCCGGCGCAGAAGGACCCTACACAGAAGAATCCCCCACCCTGTCGTACGGGGCGGGGGATTCTACGTATACGTTTTAGAGCAGATCCTGCAGCAGCTCAATGCAGCGGTCCAGGAAGGCGTCCACCTGGGACTCTTCGTAGCTGACGGTGCCCGAGGCGGGGCGGAACTTTGCGTGGCGCACCACGGAGGGGTCCAGCGGCTCTTCGCTGTTGAGCTGGGCGTACACGCGGTCGCAGATGGCGTCCACATCGCCGACGAAGTAGCCCATGTAGCGGCGCTTGCTGGGGCGGCGGAAACGCTCACCGGCGGGGCGTTCCAGGCGGCCCGCGAGCAGCTCGCCGGTCTCTACGAGGGAGCGTTCCCAGTTGTCCAGGCCGTACGCCTCAATGTAGCGGCTGCGTTCGAGCTTGGCGAAGCGTTCCTCAATCTTTTCGAGGGCGCGGTCGACCACGTCCAGCTGGTAGCCGCCGGGTTCTTCGCGGAAGACGACCTGGCGGATTCGTCGGGAGGTGTAGAGGTCTTCGGGCAGTTCGGAGGCGCCGCTGAGCTTCTCGTAGTCCTCGGCGAGGCGGGTGAACAGGCGGTCTACTTCGCTGCGCTTGTAGCCGGGTTCGGTTTCTGCTGCACGGGCAAATCCGCCTCCGCTGGTGGTGCTTGCCAAGGTGGCTCCTCTCGACGATTGAACTTTAAGAATACCAATGCTGAGGCCACCTAGTGCAAGGTTGGCTGGCGGTGTCTTAGATATAGTCCCCTATGCACCTTATTCACCGGGCACAGCAAAGGCGGACACGGCAAAGGCGGGGCGCCCCTCCCCCACTCGTGGGAAGAGACGCCCCGCCTCCGTAAGCGGTAAAGCTCAAGTTTTAGAGCGGCATAATAAACTGGAAAATCAGGCAACCAGCCGCCGCAGCGAAAAGAATCGAGTCCAGGCGATCCATCATGCCGCCGTGACCGGGCAGAGTATTTGACATATCCTTCACACCCATACGGCGCTTGAACGTGGATTCGACCAGGTCACCGGTAGTCGAAGCGACCACCATGACCGCCGCCAGCGGAATAGCCCAGTACCAGGGCGAACCCATGAACGCCAAGGCGATAGCGCCAGCAACCGCCGAGCCGATGAAGGAACCAGCCAGGCCCTCCCAGCTTTTCTTCGGGGAGATCTTCGGCGCCATCGGGTGCTTACCCCAATTCACGCCGGCGATAAAGCCGAACGTGTCATTGCAGATGGCCATCAGCAGAATCATGAGGATGCCGCGCTCGCCGTGGTCCGTCGTCTGGAAGTAGACCATGGCGATACCGAGCATCAGCGGCACCCACAGCAGGGCCAGGGCGCTACCGCTCAAGGATTTACCCAGTGAAACCTGACGGTCAGCACGCATGAGAGCAGAAGAGACCAGCAGCACCAGCAGGCTCACCGCCAGGGCGATGCCCAGCCCGGTAAAACCGCACAGGTAGGAGACCACCACAATCGCGCCAGCCAGTCCCCCCAGCAGGTACTCCGGGATGCCGTAGCCGCGGCAGGTGTTGAGCACGTGCCCAATCTCCCAGGCGCCCAAAACCGCCGAGCCTGCAGCGACCACAACAAAAATCGGCGGGTAAATCAGACCCAGCACCAACAGCACACCGAAACCAACACCCACACCAATGGCGGCGGGCAGGTCACGGCCAGCTTTGGCGCTACGCGACTTCACCGGCGTTGCAGCGGTCTGCCGGCTCGACTGTGGAGCAGGCGGCGCGCTTCTCTCTTCTTTCGCTTCTTTGCGTGCACT
Source organism: uncultured Rothia sp. (assembly GCF_937976295.1). Lineage (GTDB taxonomy): Bacteria > Actinomycetota > Actinomycetes > Actinomycetales > Micrococcaceae > Rothia. The sequence continues at coordinate 3,259 of NZ_CALJRY010000006.1, forward strand.
CATCAGGGTTTAGACCTCGAGCAGTTCAGCTTCCTTGTGCTTGTACAGTGCGTCGACCTGGTCGATGTGCTTCTTGGTCAGTGCGTCCAGTTCCTTCTCAGCACGTGCGCCGTCGTCTTCACCGATTTCGCTGTCCTTGACCAGCTTGTCAATGGCGGTCTTAGCGTGGCGGCGAACGTTACGGATGGAGATACGAGCCTCTTCAGCCTTGTGGTTGACGAGCTTGGTGTATTCCTTACGGCGCTCAGCGGTCATTTCGGGCATGACAACGCGGATAGCTACACCGTCGTTGCTGGGGTTAACACCCAGGTCGGAGTCACGCAGAGCCTTCTCGATAGCTGCCAGTGCGGTCACGTCGAAGGGAACGATCTTGACGGTACGTGCGTCCTCAACGTTGAAGGACACCAGCTGCTGCAGCGGGGTCGGTGCACCGTAGTACTCGGCGGTCAGGCCGCTGAAGATTGCGGGGTTCACACGACCGGTACGGACCTTAGCGAACTCAGTCTTGGTTGCTTCGATGGTCTTTTCCATCTTCTCGCCGGCTTCGGCAAGGATTTCTTCGATCACGAAAGGATCTCCTTTGTCGGTATTCTGGGGTGCCAGAATTGTCGGTGGGTGCGCGTTCAGCCCTCATGATTTCTCACCGGTTCGCGGCGCATCCGAGGCGAAAACCTTAGGAATACTGCGAAGACGACGGGAAAGAGGTAGAACGTCGTATTTGATATAAGTCTAGACGGTACCGGCGGGCATAAGCGAGTTTTAGCGCTTACCCGCGCGGTACCGTCCAGAATAAGTCCGCACCATCAGGCACGGTCACAATGTGAGGGGGCGTTCCGTACGCCCCACCCTAAAAATTTAGGGGTTAGCGAGTAACCAGGGTGCCCATCTTCTCGCCCAGAATTGCGCGGGTCACGTTGCCCTCACCCTGCATGCCGAACACGCGCATGGTCACGTTGTTGTCGCGGCACAGGGAGAACGCGGTCTGATCCAGCACGCGGATGTTACGCTGCATTGCCTCATCGTAGGTGAGGTTGTACAGGCGCTCAGCGTTGGGGTCCTTGTTCGGGTCAGCAGTGTAGATGCCGTCCACGCCGTTCTTAGCCACCAGAACCTCATCCGCGTGGATTTCCAGGGCGCGCTGAGCAGCCACAGTGTCGGTGGAGAAGTAGGGCAGACCCGCACCAGCACCGAAAATCACGACGCGGTCCTTCTGCATGTGGCGGATCGCGCGGCGAGGAATGTAAGTCTCAGCAACCTGCGGCATGGTGATAGCGGACTGAACGCGGGTGTCAATACCCTCCTGCTCCAGGAAGTCCTGCAGAGCCAGGGAGTTCATCACGGTGCCGAGCATACCCATGTAGTCTGCACGGGAGCGGTCCATACCCGCCTGAGAGAGCTCAGCGCCACGGAAGAAGTTGCCGCCACCAATCACGATGGAGGTCTCAACCTCACCCACAGTTGCGGCGATCTGCTTAGCGATGCTGCGCACGACCTCGGTCGAAATACCGACTTCACCGCCACCAAAAACCTCACCGGAAAGCTTGAGCAAAACGCGGCGACGGCCGGTCTCATCGTGGTGAATCGGGTGCGAAATAGCTTCGGTCATGGTTCCTCCAGTGGCATACCTAGGGGTTGTTATAGGTGATCGGGGCGGGCTCCTGCCGCCTAGTCCTTATCAAGGATACAGCAAAGCCGGGTAGCCACCAGTGGTGACTACCCGGCTTCAGGCTATAATCCCAACCTCATACGATTTCCCTGACCGGGAGCCCGCACTACGGGAGGGTAGAACTCAATGAGTCCTTATGCACCCACGCGGAAACGTGCGAATGCGGTAGCGGTTGCGCCAGCCTCGGACAGAACCTGTGCAACAGACTTCTTGGAGTCCTTTGCGAAGTCCTGATCGAGCAGGGTGTTCTCCTTGAAGAAGCCCTTCAGGCGACCCTCAACGATCTTGTCCAGAATCTTCTCGGGCTTGCCCTCAGCGATTGCGGTCTCGCGAGCAACGCGCTTCTCGGTCTCGATCTGCTCTGCGGGGATGGACTCGGAATCCAGGTACTTGGGGCTCATTGCAGCAATGTGAACTGCAACGTCGTGTGCGATCTCGTCGGTGTTCTCACCGGAGACAGCCAGCAGAACGCCAACCTGTGCGGGCAGATCCTTGGAGGTCTTGTGCAGGTAAACTGCAACGTTCTCGCCCTCAACGCGTGCAACGCGGCGGACAACGATCTTCTCGCCGAGCAGTGCACCAGCGTCGGTGGTCAGCTCCTCAACGGTCTTGCCCTCGTAGGATGCAGCCTGCAGCTCTTCCAGGGTGGAAGCGTCAGCAGCAATAGCAGCCTCGAGCACGTTCTGGCCGAAAGCGATGAAGGGGTCGGACTTTGCCACGAAGTCGGTCTCGGAGTTGACCTCGATCATGTAGCCAACGCCGTTCTCAACGCGTGCAGCCACCAGGCCCTCAGCGGTTGCGCGACCCTCGCGCTTGGTGATGCCCTTCAGACCCTTAACGCGGATAATCTCGGCAGCCTTCTGCTGGTCGCCGTTAGCCTCGTCCAGAGCCTTCTTGACGTCGAGCATACCTGCGCCGGTCTTCTCGCGCAGTGCCTTGATGTCTGCTGCGGTGTAGTTCGCCATTGTGAACTCCTTGTGTTGCTGTAATAAATCGGGATGACATCCCGGTGGTACATATGGCGGACGGCGCCGCGCCCAGGTCAGGGCGGGCGCCGTCCGAACGTGGTCCCCGCGGGTGGGGGCCACAAAGCATAAAGCTTAGTGGGCTAAGAAAGCTTACTTAGCTGCCTCTTCAGCCTTTGCAGCCTCGTGCTGCTCCAGGAGCTCGCGCTCCCAAGCTGCCATGGGCTCCTCAGCTGCTTCAGCCTTGCCGTTCTTCTTAGCGTTGCGCTCGATCAGGCCGGCTGCCACTGCGTCAGCAATCACGCGGGTGAGCAGGTTGACGGAGCGGATAGCGTCGTCGTTACCGGGGATCGGGAAAGCAACCTCGTCGGGGTCGCAGTTGGTGTCGAGGATAGCAACAACGGGGATGCCCAGCTTCTGAGCCTCGTTAACTGCCAGGTGCTCCTTCTTGGTGTCAACAACCCACAGGAGGGAGGGAACCTTGGACAGGTTGCGGATACCGCCGAGGGTCTTCTCGAGCTTCTCGAACTCGCGACGCATGAGGAGCAGTTCCTTCTTGGTGTAGCGAGAACCTGCTACATCGTCGAAGTCAATCTGCTCGAGTTCCTTCATGCGCTCAATGCTCTTGGAGATGGTGCTGAAGTTGGTCAGCATACCACCGAGCCAGCGGTGGTTCACGTAGGGCATGTTCACGCGGGTTGCCTGCTCAGCGATAACTTCCTGAGCCTGCTTCTTGGTACCCACGAACAGGATGTTGCCACCGTGTGCGACGGTCGACTTAACAGCCTCGTATGCCTTGTCGATGAAGGCGAGGGACTGCTGCAGGTCGATGATGTAGATGCCGTTGCGCTCGGTCAGAATGAAACGCTTCATCTTGGGGTTCCAACGGCGGGTCTGGTGACCGAAGTGAACGCCGGAGTCCAGCATTTCACGCATAGTTACGACGGGCATGTCGTCTCCTTTTGTGGTGCCGCGCGGACCTCCCATTCGGGCTAGCCCAACGCGCGCATAGTAGTTATCAGTTTTTCCTGGCGGCGGTTAGCGTTCACGGTAACCCGTTCAGCTCAGGCCCTAACCACCCCGTGTGGGTGGACCGAAGGTCCCTTATCGGCTCCCCAGTGAGGATGCCGCTCACGCCGCGCGTCGTCAGTGATGCTGTGCGGAATCTCCCGATGAGGGAGAACACCCGCGCAGGCACACTGCAATACGACATTGTACCGTATATTCCGCGATTAATCCGCCGGATTGAGGTTAAAACCTGTGCAGGCGCGGCGGGTGTGTGCAGGGGCACTGTGGATAAAGGATTTTAAGCCGGATTCGGCGGGGTTATCCACAATTTTTCGCAAGTTACTGCGGGGCGAGGCAATTCGTGATGTGCTCAGAAGATGAAGCAGAACATGAAGAGCTTAGAGGGAACGCTACGGCGCGCGATGCTGGTGGCGTGCTGCCTGCTGGGTGCACTTGTGAGCGCGGGCGGGCAGGGCTACGCGGGTAGTCAGGACTATTCAGGCGGGTCTGGTTTTGCAGACGGTGTAAGTTTTACAGACAGTGCAGGTTTTACAGACGGCGCCTCCTCAAGTGCGCCAGTTCCCAGCAGCGCGCATGTTCCCGGCACCGTTGAGCTCACCGCGAGCCGACTACGCTACCGCTCCCCCACCGCCGAATCCAGGCCTCGCGTGCTCCACCCCTTTGAGAAGCCCGCCCAACGCTGGAGCGCCGGGCACCGCGGCGTAGACCTTGCCATACCCGAGAACGACCGGCGCGTCTACGCACCGGCTGCGGGAAAAGTGGTTTTCAGCGGCACGGTCGTCAACCGAAAAGTACTGGTCATTGCGCATCCGGATGGGCGGCGCAGCACCTTCGAACCCATGGACGAAGCACTCCCGGTCGGCACCACGGTTGCAGCCGGTGAGGCCATCGGCACCGTCGCCGCCCCGGATAGTGTAGGCGGCACCGGGGAGCGCCCCTACCGGCGATGCACCACCGTGTGCTTGTACTGGGGCGTACGTCAGGGAGGCGCCCGCGGGGACGGTAGCGGCAAGACCGCCGAGTACATCAACCCCATGAGCCTGCTGGGGTCGAAGGAGCCGAGCATTTTGCTTCCCGTGCCGGGTGGATATTAGGCGCGGGAACTGGATATTAAGCTCAGGTACTGGTGCCGAGCACGAGCTGAACCGGATACGGCTGTGGCCCGTCACTTCCGGAAAAGGAGGCAACGGGCCACAGGAGCCAGCCTAGGTCGCGTTCTCTAGCGCAGGCGCTTGAGGCAGCTACTTACTGGAGGACGTCACCGTCATCAGCACCGAACTGGTTCGGCTGTGCGGGCTGGTTGGGCTGTGCGGGCTGCTGAGCAGTCTGATCGGGCTGAACCGGCTGCGCTGCCTGGGCTGCCTGGGCTGCCTGGGCATCGTATGCGGGCATTGCCTTGGTCGGTTCAGTCTCACCGTAGTTCAAGCCCTGCTGCGGGGTGAACACCTGAGTCGGCGAATCATCACCGACAGTGTAGGCGGTGTTCTGCGCGGGGTAACCGGACTGAGCAGCGTAGCCGCCCTGTGCCGGGTAGCCGTTCTGCGCGTCAGCCTGGGTTGCACCGTAACCGGTTGCAACACCCGCTGCGGCACCCAGTGCAGCGGCCGACGCGGCACGACGCTCACGGCCCTTCGCACGAGCCGCCGCAATCTTCTTGCGGAACAGGAAGAGCAGAATCAGGATGAGCAGCAGCAGACCCAGAATAACCGCGTTCACGATTACGTCGGTCATGCTCAGACCGGATACCGGCACAGTCAGACCGGAGGTGCTACTGACGCCGCGGTCGGCCTTGACGCTCAGCTCGCCACCATTCACGGTGAGCTGCACGTGCTGAGAGTTCTTCGCAATGCTGTTCGCGGCATCTACCTTCTGCTGGTCCAGTGAGGAGAAGGTCGGTGCATTAAAGGTGAACTCGAAGGGAGCCGAGTAGTAGTTACCCAGCTTCGAAGAGAGCTTGATCTCAGGGGTCACCGTGTAGTCGGAGCCGAAGGGGTGGTAGCCACCGGGGCGGACCACCGTAATCTTTGAATCGGGCATGTATTCGTTCAGGCGCTGGTTGAACTCGTTCTGGTCCTTACCGCGAACCTTGACGCTCACGATGGTGGCGTCGCCATCCTGACGGACCTCAGTCTCGTCATTGCTGCCGCCTGCGAAAACATCCTTGAGCTTCTGCTCAGCACCCGCAACATCCTCGGTCGGGAACGCGTAGAGGAAACGTGCTTCCATGGAACCATCCAGGCCCAGGGAGGTAGCTACCTTCATGCTCTTCATCGAAACATCTCGCGAAGAAACGAGGTTAACCGCGAGAATCCTATTGTTCGAGCTGGAAGAGTTGCTATCGCGTCGGCTGTAGTTAGGTTCGTAGCGGCGGTCCTCGCTGTCCTTCATCGTAAGGGTCAAACCGCGTCCCTCCGGGGAGCACAGCAAGGAGCAATCCAGAGTACCCGAGATGGTCTTCTCAACCTTGAAAGATCCGTCCTTCTCGGTTACTTCACGGCTGAAGGACAGACCGGTGCTGCTTGCACCAAAAATCTTCTTGAGCTTATCGCTCAGATCCTGTGAGGATGAAGCCTGGAAGAGCATGGTGCGACCAATTTCTTCCTTAGCGGCGCTGGTTGATGCGGAAGGAGCGTAACCCCTCGCTTCAGAAGAATCCAGCCCCTTCTTCAGCTCAGCGCCTTCGGGCTTGACCTGATTCAGGTAGGCATCCACTGCAGAGGAAGTCTCGCTATTCATGATTTCCTTGGCGGAGAAGGAAACCATAACCGAGTAACCGCCGTCCTTCTCGTTGATGTCCATGAATACGGCCTTGAAGCCGCGGTCCTGAACGTCCTTCGCAGTAATAGTGGAGCCGCCGGAGTTTTTCACTTCCTTCTCGCCAAACTTCACGGTGGTTTCATTGTTACTGCTGTTGAACACACTGTTCTTGTTGGAGGTTTCAATAACGCCATCAACTACGAGAGCCTCAGGGAGCCAGCTTAGCAAGTCTTTCGAGCTGAAGTTCTCCTCCACCTGAATGCCTTGCACAAGACCCTGCTCAGAGTTGACGATGTTAATCTGCGGGGTAGTGCTGGAACCGGCAGCCTTCAGAATAGAAGCAACCTTGGTACGGTACTCGTCCACAGAGGAGAAGGGAATGGTGAAGGTCGCACGCGCCTTGTCACCCTCAGACTGAATACCACCGTATTCCAGCCCCTCGGGCAGGTGCTTACGCACGGACGCATCAAGGGCTTCAACGCCGCCCTTAATCTTGTCCTTGTTGTCCTTCATGTTGAAGGAAACCTGCATGGTGCGTGTACCCTTCTCGGCACTCTCAAGGCCAAGCTGAGTATCAATCTTTGCACCGCAGGCGCTCAGAATCAGGGCGGCAATGGTCAGCAGAACCGCCAGGAACATCCAGCGCTGACGAGCCGGTGCACTCGGGGTGTGAGTCATCGCGTGCATACTAGGCTCCCATCAGGCGAATCGCCACGTAGTAGACAACCATGGACGCCAGAACCCACGCGGTGCTCAGCGCCGCGTGCATGATGATCGGGGACTTCGCGAAGCGGCCCAGACGGTTCAGACCCAGGTAGGTCAGAGCCTCACCCGAGAACACGGCGAAAGCAAGCACCAGAACCATGAGCATGCTCAGGAAGAACGCCCCACCACCGCTACGGGTGAGAGTCAAGAAGAACACGAGCAGGTTCAGCACCAGGAACGAAGGAATCAGCGCCAGGGAAGACACCGACACAGCGTGCATGCTCGCGGTGAAGGAGGCCGGCGCCTTACCGATGCGCGCGGTCAGCTGCAGCTGCACGCCGCGCAGAACCTGCACACCAAAGATGGCAAGAGCCATCAACACGTACGCCAGAATCATGCGTCCGGTCGGTACAGCCTGCGCTGCGTAGGCACCACCGTAAGCGGCACCGCTTCGACCGCCGAACATGTAGCCCAGCATGGACATCATGATGACGGTAGCCAGGATAACCAGCTGGCTGAAGAAGAACGCACCGACCAGCGCCTGCAGAGTCGTGGGAACAATCCAACCCCACGCACCGGCGGAAGAGATGCGGGCGTGCGCGGTCGCCGGGTTGCTGGAGAAAACGTCCAGGAACGCGTTCCAGGTAGCGCCCAGCGCCTTTACCGCCGGATGCGGTGCGCTCGGCGCGTAGACTGCCTGGCCGGGCTGACCCGGCTGAGCGGCACCCGGCTGGGTTGCATCGGGCTGAGGCGCAGCGGCAGGCTGACCGGGCTGTGCAGGGGCTGCCTGAGCCTCAGCGTTCGACTGCGCATTCGCGTTTGCCTGAGCGGGCTGGGGTGCCTGCTGCGGCTGAACCGGCTCAGGCTGAGCGGGCTGCTGAGGCTGAGCTGCGTTACCCGACTGAGCGGGCAGCGAAGCGTCCTGCGCGGGACGCGCTCCAGCATCGTAGCCGTAACCACCGGCTGCAGATGCGCCCTGCGACGGGTTGTTGGGAGTGTTCTCCGACATTGAGATCCTCTCGTATGGTGTGTGGAAGCAACACCTACCGGCTGAATCGGCATCCACCGGCGGCATCAAGCTGTCTTTCGTGACAAGACTCTTCAACCCTACCGTATTGAACTCTATGATGCGTCTTCGTTCGTCATTTACTCATTTTTATCACCGTTGATGCATTCCATGCACGAAAATAAGCGCCTCGAGAGCACGACCAAAGAGCACAAAAAGAGGGCGCGAAAAAGCCCCGCCCGCCGACAAGTGGGTGAAGTCGACGGGCGGGGCCGTAGGGAGTGCGGGGCTCGAACCCGCGACCAAGGGATTATGAGTCCCCTGCTCTAACCGGCTGAGCTAACTCCCCATCCGGTGCAGTGACGGCGCGCAATGGGCGCCAACACCATCCTCTAGAGTACCTGAACGGCGACTGAGAACGAAAAACGTTCGATCCACCGCTCAGGGTCTAGAGAAGCTTAGCGGCGCGAATCCAGGTAACGCTGGTACGGAGCGTCGCTCACGTACAGTTCCTCGAAGGTGCGCCAGGTGTTCTCAGCACTGTGGAAGCCCACGATGCGGCGGGACTCGCGGCCCATCTGCTCACGCTCAGCGGCGGGCAGGGAGAGCACAGCCTCCAGCTTCTTCGCCAAATCCTGAGCGTTATTGGGTTCGAAGAGATAGCCGTTCACGCCCTCCTCCACCAGGTGCGGCAGAGCCAGAGCGTTCGCGAGCACCACGGGGGTGGAGGCGCTCATCGCCTCCAGGGACACCAGGGACTGCAGTTCGGCGGTACCGGGCTGGCAGAACACGTCAGCCATCTGGTACACCTCGGGCAGACGCTCATCCGGAACGAAGCCACGGAAAATCACCCGGTCAGACACGCCGCAATCGTGTGCCTTCTGTTCGAGAGCCTCACGCAACTCACCACCACCGGCGATGTCCAGCACCACGTGCTCGAGGGTATCCGGCAGCAGGGAGAGCGCCTCGATGAGCACGTCTACGTTCTTCTCTTCAGCCAGGCGACCCACGAAGGCAATGCGCAGCTCACCGGGAACCTTGCCGGCGTCAGCGCCCTCAGCCAGCTCGTAGTCACTGATCTCAATACCGTTAGAAACGGGCATGACCGGGCGATCAAAATTGCCCAGTTCGCGCATCGCATCCGCACCAATCTGGGTGGGGGTGGTAACGACCGCAGTCTTGGAGAAGCAGAAACGCATGTCCTTCCAGGTTGCCTTCTCAATCACGCGCTTCACTACGGAGGGGAAGGGCAGGAACGGGTCCAGGTTCGCAGGCATGAAGTGGTTGGTTGCAATCACACGGATACCGCGGCGCTTCGCCTGGAAGATGAGCGCGCGACCAATAACGTAGTGGCACTGCACGTGCACCACGTCCGGGCGGACCTCGTCGAGGATCGCGCCGACCTCGGACCAGATCTCCCAGGGCAGGCAGACGCGGTTCGTCTCGTGGGTCGGGGGCAGGTGCGAGCGCAGACGGTGCTCCACGATGCCGCCCTCTACTTCGGTGCGGTAGCTGGGACCGGGGATGGGGCTGGCAGCGACGACGTGTACGGAGTGGCCGCGCTTGAGCATGGAGGTGGCGAGGCGGTGACCGAATTGTGCTGCACCGTTGATGTCCGGCGGGTAGGTTTCTGCGCCAATCAGAATCGTCTTTGCCTGTTCCATGACGGGGCTCCTCATCGGGGTGTAGTGTGTCGGTGACTTTGGGGGTCGGGTGCGACGGTGCGCCGCTTCTACCTCTGTCTGCCGCATGCACCGGGCGGGTCCAGTACGTACAGCATTTGTCTATTCTACCTGTGAGTTGCGCCCTTCTCCGACTCGTGGCGGGAGGGTTTTGGCTGGGAGTTACCTCCAAACCTCCCGGTGAGGCTGGAGCCAGCAACCTGCCTGTAGACGCACAAACGCCCCGATACGAGTATCGGGGCGTTTGGATGCTGGCGCTAAACCTGTGCCGGTTTTAGCGGCGAACAGTGCTTATTAGCGGCGAACCAGGCGGTTCAGGAAGTGCAGGACGGTTGCAATGGATGCGCCCAGTGCTGCGAAGGACTTCCAGCGTGCCTGCAGAACCTCGGGCTTGCGCACGTTCTCTGCCAGGCCGCGGCCGGTAGCTGTTGCACTTGCGGCAACCTCGGAGGGCACTGCCTTGAGAGCGTCCAGAGCCTGCTGGGTGTTGTTCTGAACGTCGCCGGTGTAGGACTGCAGGTCGTCGCGCAGGGCTGCCAGGTGCTGGCGACGCTCTGCGGTGCGCTGCTTGAGCTCTTCGAAGGTCGGCGGCTTGGGCTCTTCCTCACCGCGTGCCTTGCGCTCTTCAGCTTCCTGACGTGCGCGTTCTGCTGCTTCTTCAGCTTCCTTGGCCTTCTGCTCTGCACGCTCTGCCTGTTCCTTCTTCAGGCGCTCAGCGGACATGGCGGTACCTTCCTTGAGTACGCCGAGGTCGAAGAGCAGACCGAAGATTGCGGATTCGGGCTTGAACGGCAGCTGTGCCTTGACCTTCTTCAGACCGACCAGGGCGCAGATTGCCAGGACGATGAGGAAGATGAGGGCGAAGACCAGCGCGGATGCCCAGTAGGGCATGACGGTGCCGAGGCCGAGGATTGCTGCGGCGACCAGCGCAATGATCAGGAACAGACCGAAGACTGCTGCGACGCCGAAGAAGGCTGCGCCCTTACCAACGGCGATGCCCTTGGTCTTCAGCTCGTGCTTTGCGATCTGGATTTCATCCTTGACCTGGCTGGGGCCGAGGGCCTTGAAGGTTTTGCCAGCGTCGATGATGTTCGCGACGCCGGACTTAATCCCGCTGATGCCAGCAAAGAAACCCTTGGGTGCCTTGGGATTAGTAGTAGTGGTCATGACCACCTCTCCGTGACGTGTTTTTGGAGGCTTCTTTTTCGCACTCCACCTCCTATAGTTTAGCCCCTTATGATACCTCCGCGTGACCGTTTGGGTGGGGGTTTGCGCTATCTCTTCAGGTATTTTCGACTTTCTGGAGGCTGTGTTGAGCTACTGGCGTAGCTTTCTGGGTTGGGTTGCGCCTGTGGATTTGCTCTGGAGTAGGCGCAAGAGGATGCCTGTGCGCCGCTATACCGCTGGGTGTTAGGCGGATGCGTGGCGTGTGTGGGCGGGAAACTTTTCGGTGCGTTAGATTTCACATTTTTGCGGGGTACATTTTTGCGGGGTGAGGTATCTTTGCCTCGCCGAGGGCGTAAGCCCGAGGGGTTACTGCTTCACGACGTGGCGAGAACGTTCCGACTGGACTCGAACTAGCGAGGCGAAGATTTTCCGAGCGCGCGAGGAACCAAAAATCTTTGCTTCCGCCTACAAACCCCTGTTGCTCTGGACTCGAACCAGACGGAACCCGAAGGGAGCGCCCCAGCGCTCACGTAGGGTGGAGTGGTTACTGGTTCGAGTCTGAGGAACAGATAAAGCAAGAACCCCCAAGGCGAAGCCTTGG
>NZ_CALJRY010000007.1 GCF_937976295.1 uncultured Rothia sp.
CAGGCGCAGGACCCGCCTCACTTATCACAGGTTCCGGCGGCCGCTCCGCAGCCTTGCGATCGCGCGCCGCCTTCGACGCGGCACGCTCCGCCGCCCGACATTCCAGGCAAGGAGCCTCACCCCGGCGACGGTGACGCTTCGCCGCCGCCGTAGTCCCGCAAGGGGCTAGACTGCGGCCTTTTTTCTCAGCCACAGAACCCCCTCTCAACGGGAAATTTTGGGTTCCAGAGCCCGCGGGGGGATGTCACTATGACCGAAGGGGGAAACTTGACCCCATAGGGGGGTAACCCCCGGGGGTACGTTTCCCATTCCGTCATCATCTGAAAACCAATTCCGTTTCGTCGTCATCGAATAAAAAACTTTTTGAACCACTCACCATGCTTGCGTGGTCTTTGGTGCTCGCACCTGGTGTGCAAGTCGCTTGCGTCCGCGCCTACTGTTGCATCGTCGGTGTGCGGGAGCCAGGTCGCCGAGCAGGTTGCCACCGTTAGCTATGGCATCAAGATGGTCGGCAGTGAAAGCCAGCGGGTGAGTGTAGGGCAGGCTCATGTCGATTGGTTTGCCGCAGAGGTGGCAGGGCCATCCGTTGTCGCTGGTTGCTTTGCGCAGTTCGGCTGCGCGCTTGCGGTATGTGCGGTCACTGTACTTGGTCGCAGTCGTCACAGTCGCACCTGCTTCCGATGATGGCGCGAACTTGCGCCTTGGAGATGATGAGTTCGAAGTAGCTTTCGGTGTCGAAGATGGCTCTCCCCCAGCTGATGTCGACGTCCCATTCTGCGGGGAAGCGGTCGTGTAGTGCTTTGAAGATTTGCTCTTCTTCTTCGTCGGTGAAGTCTCTGCGGCACATGGTTTCCTCCCTTAGATGGTGAGGGTGAGTGTTGTGAGTAGTGTTGCGAGTAGGAGTGCTCCTGCGATGATGCCTGCCATGGTTCGGGTTGCCCCGTTGGTGGTGGCGATGTCTACTGCGTGGGCGGTTAGGTTGCTGCCGATGGTGGCGGTGATGATTGCGACGGGGATCATTTGTTTTTCTTTCTGGTACGGGTGGAGCCCCTGTCCGTGGTGGGCAGGGGCTCCGACTGAAGTGACTACACGTTGCTAACCATCGAGTGTGTTGTCTGTGATCCGCCGCGTCATGGTTCCCGTTTGTTTTTGGGCACCATGAAGCTGGGCCACAGTGTACACAAGTTTTCAGGCGGTTGCAACAGGTTTTGTCTATTCGGTGGAGTAAGCCTTGAGGAACGTTTCGAGCCCTTGCCAGGTGGTCCCGCATAGGGTGCAGGTGACGCTTTCGGCGTTGATTCGGAAGCGGAGTGCTTCGTCGATTCGGCTGCTTCCGTCTTCGAAGGGGGTGCTGACCCAGGTTTCACCGCATGATGGGCAGGGTATGCGGAGCGGAACGATGATGTCGTCGAGTGCTTTGATTGCTTCGCGCCAGCCGGTGAGTTTGGTGGTGGCGTAGTCTCGGTCGACGTGGCGCGCCCAGTTGGTGAGTTTGTCTGCGAGGGTGGCGTTTTTGGGTGCCTGCTGGGTGGCGGGTAGGTCGTACCTGATTTGGTGTTCGATGGCGGCTTTGATGAGGAGGGCGTGGTCGTTGCAGGGGCTGGTTGGTTTGAAGCCGCCGCCGCCGGGTGCGGTGTTGGGTCTTTCGGTGATGACGTGTTCGAGTTGTTGCAGGAGTGGTAGGGCGCGGGTGTAGGTGGTGGTTCCGTGCCAGGTGTGGGTGGCGAGGTGGGTGTTGGTGAATTCGTGGAGGAGTGAGTCCAGGGAGAGCATGGCGGTGTTTCCTTAGTGTTGTGGGTGGGCTGGTGGGTTGGGCTGGTGGTGGAGGGGTGTGATGACGAGGAGGATGCCGGGGTTTTCTTTGTCGAAGCCGCCGTGGTGTAGGTGTGGCCCGTCGAGGTGTTCGTGGTTGTCGTCTGGCAGGAGCCCGGCTGCGACGTAGGTGTCGATGATGGCTTTGGCGGTTGGGTAGAGGTTGGCGGGGTCGTAGCGGCCCCTGCGTGCTTTGTAGATCCAGATGTCGATTTGGGCGTGTTGGAGGGTGGGGATTTGGTGGCTGGGGTGTTCCTGTTTCCATTGGTGGATGTCGTGGTTGGCTGCGTGTTTCCATTGGTCGGCGTTGGCGCGGTAGGTTCGCCAGTGGGTGCCGTTGGAGCGGTTGATGGAGAGGAGGGTTTTGCCTTCGAGGGGGATCCAGCGGAGGTAGCGGCTTTGGATGCGTGGGGCGGTGCGGAGTTGGAGTTCCACGTCGGGGGTTTCAGAAGGGTGGTTCGTCATTGGTGGTGGTGTCCTTTCGTTGGTTGGTTAGTGGGGTGTAGCCGGGTGCGGTGAAGTGGCAGATGTGGTGGGGGGCTACGGTGGTGCCGGCGGCTGGTGGTGCGTGCAGTTCGTTGAGGTGTAGTGCGGTGTCGGTGGTTTCGATTTGGTAGGCGCGTCGTCCTTGGGCGAGGGTGGCGCGGATGGTTGCTGGGTTGGTGGTGGTTGTGGGGTCTGCTTGGGTGGGCATTGCGGTGGTTGGTCCGGTGAGTCCGGTGAGGATGAGTTTGCCGCAGCGGGTGCAGGTGTTGATGTGTGCTTGTCGGGTTTGGCGGGGGTTGGGTTGGGTGTTTTGTTCGTGTTGGATCCATTCGGGGAGTTGGTCGAGGAAGTCGGGCTGTTTTTTGGTGGTTTTTCGGGGCATGGTGGGTCTTTCGGGGTGTGTGAAAAAGTTGTGTCACTGAGTGTTTTGCCTTGTCGGCGGGGTTTCAGTGACACAAGTGACACAAGGTTCTATATGCATGGCTGTAACGGGCGTGCGTGCGCGCGCGCTGTGTTTGTCATCTGCTTATAAAAGTTGTGTCACTTGTGTCACTGATTTACGGTCTGACTTGGGAAAACCCCAGTGACACAAGGGCTAAAAGTTGTGTCACTTTGTGTCACTTTGTGTCACTACCAGATGTCAGAATCTTTGAGCTGCAGACCACCGAACACGCGCCCGCCGCTGTTTGTCGCGCGCGGTGCGTCTCGGCCGACCAGCACCCCGTGCACCTTCAACTGGGACGCGAGCGCCCTACCCTTGACCGGCTCTAGTCCTTCCTCTGCGCACCAGATGTGGTATGCCTGGCGTAGGTCGGTGACCGCCACGGTGTAGTGCTTGTTGCCGGGGTAGAGGTCGCATTTTGCGGCGAGGAACTGACCGACCGTGTCCTGGCTACTCTTGTAGGCTTCGGTGGCGGCGCGGACTGCCTCAGGCGGCTGTAGCCCGTCCCTAAAGTAGGCGACGGCACCTTTGATGATCCATGCGAGGATTGCGGCCGCGTCGGCTCGCAGCTTCTCGGGGAGGAGTTCGTCGCGTTCTTCGGCGGGGACGGTGTGGACGAATGGGACGAGGTTCATGCGTCGCCACACTGATTCGCCGCCGTCTTCGACTGCGGGCTGGTGGTTTCCCATCAGGTGCAGGTGGTGGGTGGGGGTGAATTCGAAGAAGTCTTTGTTCATGAAGCGGGCGGTGATGCGGTCGCCGCCGGTGAGCATTTTGAGTTTTGCTTCGTCGAGGATGTCGGTGGCGTTGGTTTCGGAGCCGACGACGAAGCGCTTACCGTTGAGGCGCGCGAGCTCGGTGGCGTGTTCCTGGAAGGGCTTCTTCATCAGGAACCCAGCAGGCAAAGTGGCGGCGTAGTCGCCGAGTGCGCCGGTGATGGCGTCATAGTAGACGGACTTGCCGTTGCCGCCGGTGCCGTAGGCGAAGGCGAAGACGTGCTCACGCTGCAGGCCGGTCGCACTGTAGCCGGCGAGCCTCTGCACGTAGCCGGTGAGCGCCGCATCGTGGTTGAAGGTGGTGGCGAGGAACCTCTCCCAGGTGGAGCTGGTGCCTGCGGGTGCCACGCTGGTTTGTTTGGTGTGCATGCGCTCTGGTGCGTGTGGCATGAGTTCTCCTGTCTTGAGGTTGATGATGCCTGCGGGGGTGTTGAGTTCGTCGTGGTGGGTGTCGAAGGCTGAGGCGGGTACTGCGATGGTGGGCTGGACTTTGAGTAGGC
>NZ_CALJRY010000008.1 GCF_937976295.1 uncultured Rothia sp.
CGCGCGGTTATCCTCAGAGCCCTCTCACGTGCTGCGGCATGGAACGTTGAGCTGACGGCCAGGCTAGTTCTTCGCTGCCTGACGTTCTGCGGTCTCCACAACATTCACCAGCAGCTCCGCGCGGGTCATCGGGCCCACACCGCCGGGGTTCGGGGAAACCCAGGACGCCTTCTGCGCAGCCTCCGGGGAGACGTCGCCGAAGAGCTTCTTCTTGCCGGTCTCCGGGTCCTCAGCGCGGGACACACCAACGTCCAGCAGGATTGCGCCGTCCTTGACCTGGTGAGCCTTCAGCACGTGCGGAACACCCACAGCGGCAACAATGACGTCAGCCTCGCGCAGCACCTCGTCCAGGTTCTCGGTACCGGTGTGCGCCAGGGTTGCGGTCGCGTTCACCTCGCGGCGGGTCAGCAGCAGACCCAGCGGGCGGCCCACGGTAATGCCGCGGCCAAGCACCACAACGTTCTTACCGTTCCAGTCGATGCCGTGGCGCTTGACCAGCTCAATGACACCGTTGGGGGTGCAGGGCAGCGGGGAATCCAGCGGCTCAGAAACGTTCAGCACGAGCTTGCCGAGGTTGGTCGGGTGCAGGCCGTCAGCGTCCTTCTCGGGGGCGATGCGCTCCAGCACGCGGTTGGTGTCCAGGTGCTTGGGCAGGGGCAGCTGCACAATGTAGCTGGTGCACGCCGGGTCGTTGTTCAGCTTGTCGATCTCTGCGTCGAGCTCTTCCTGAGTGATGTCACCGGGCAGGTCCACGCGGATGGAGTTAATACCGATCTCTGCGCAGTCGCGGTGCTTAGCGCCCACGTACGAGCGGGATGCGGGGTCGTCACCGACCAGGACGGTGCCCAGGCCGGGGGTAATACCCTTAGCCTTGAGCGCCTCGACGCGCTCCTTCAGCTCTTCCTTGATGGCTGCGGCGGTTGCGTTACCGTCTAGAATCTGGGGCATTGTTTTTCCTTCCATAGGTTGCGGCGGGGTTCGCCGAAACGGACGGTCTGTGTGTTGAGTTCTAGGGTGTGTGCCTAGCAGGTACCACTCCCCCGCTACATCCCTCGACGGATATGCCTCAACGGATGTAGCGGGCAGGGCGGTACAAGTATCAGGGCGAAATAACCCCGCCCGCTCAGCACCCACGAGGGGATGGTGAGCGAACGGGGTCATTCAGGGTCTACCAGTTCTCGCTGCCCTGGTAGAGGGGGTACTTGGCGCACAGCGCCTCAACGCGGGCACGCAGCGCAGCGATGTCCGGGTTCGGCAGCAGTACGGAAGCGATAATGTCGGCCACCTCGGTGAAGCCTTCAGCGTCGAAGCCGCGGGTCGCCAGCGCGGGGGTACCGATACGCAGACCGGAGGTCACCATCGGCGGGCGCGGATCGTTCGGCACGGCGTTACGGTTGACGGTAATACCGGCATCGTGCAGCAGGTCCTCTGCTTCCTTGCCGTTGAGGGCGTGGTCGCGCAGGTCAACGAGCACCAGGTGAACGTCGGTACCGCCGGAGGCGATCGCAACGCCGGCGTCCTTCACGTCCTGCTGCAGCAGGCGGTTCGCCAGGATCTGTGCGCCCTCAACGGTGCGCTTCTGACGGTCCTTGAACGCCTCAGATGCGGCGACCTTGAATGCGGTAGCCTTCGCAGCGATCACGTGCATGAGCGGGCCGCCCTGCTGACCGGGGAACACTGCGGAGTCAATCTTCTTCTTCAGCTCCTCGGTGCAGAGGATGAAGCCGGAACGGGGACCGCCCAGGGTCTTGTGCACGGTGGAGGAGACCACGTGCGCGTGCGGGACGGGGTTCGGGTGCAGACCCGCAGCCACCAGGCCCGCGAAGTGAGCCATGTCCACCCACAGGTACGCGCCGATTTCGTCAGCAATCGCGCGGAACGCTGCGAAGTCCAGCTGACGGGGGTATGCGGACCAGCCGGCAATAATCAGCTTGGGGCGCTCAGCCAGAGCCAGTTCACGCACCTGCTCCATGTCAACACGGCCGGACTCATCCACGCTGTACGCCACAACGTTGTACAGCTTGCCGGAGACGTTCAGCTTCATGCCGTGGGTCAGGTGGCCGCCGTGTGCCAGGGACAGACCCATGATGGTGTCGCCGGGGTTCAGCAGTGCGTGCATGACGGCGTTGTTCGCCTGCGCACCGGAGTGGGGCTGAACGTTGGCGTGCTCGGCGCCGAAGAGTTCCTTCACGCGGGAAATAGCGAGGTCCTCGACGATGTCGACGAATTCGCAGCCGCCGTAGTAGCGGCGGCCGGGGTAACCCTCAGCGTACTTGTTGGTCAGTACCGAGCCCTGGCTTTCGAGGACGGCACGGGGGACGAAGTTCTCGGATGCAATCATCTCGAGGGTGTTCTGCTGGCGCTTGCGCTCCAGCTCAATGGCTTCTGCAACCTCGGGGTCGAGGTCGGCGAGGGGCATCTCGAGGATCTTCTGCTCGGACATTACGCTCCTGGGAGTGTTTTTGCGTTATCTTCGGTCGCTCATCATCAGGGTTGCCGCGGCATACGCCGGGCGGTCTTCGGGAGGCGGCGCGCGCCTCCAGCTGAAAACCCTGAGTGAAAAAATATGAGCTACACCTCATAATACCGTAAAGCCCGCTTTCCTTCGAGAAGGAAAACGGGCTTTACAAAGCATCACAATGAAGTTTTCATGGTGTCGGCGAGACGCCAGCGGGGGCGCACAACACACCCCGGCGGGCTTATCAGCAGGCCGTTATGCGGGTCTGCTAACCCTACGCCTGACGCAGAATAGCGGAAGCATACTCCAGGTACGCCTCGCGAGCGCTCTCCTTCTTACCGCCAGCCACCAGCTGGGTCTGCACCACGTAACCGGTCAGCACCGACAGCACCGCGGCACCGATAACGGTCAGCCACTCTTCAAGCTCCTCTTCGGTGAAGTCCAGCTCAGCGGCACCCCAGGCGCGGTAGCGTTCCAGGGACTGATCGCGCAGGTAGCTCAGCTGTTCAGACACCACGGTCGCCAGCTGCGGCATCGCCACCGCCTCGCCCCAGGTGACGAGCAGGTGACGGCGAATCTTGGGGGTGTCCAGCACCTTCAGGCACCCGAACACGTAGTCCCAGGGCTGTTCGGCGCGGATGCGGTCAAAGGGCGCCATGTCCATGCGGGCTGCCGCCAGAATAATCTCATCCTTGGAGGAGAAGTGGTTATAAATCGCTCCAGCGGACAGGCCGGTGGCCGCAATAATGTCGCTCATCGAAGCCTTCTGATAACCGTGCTTGATGAAGCATTCGCGGGCGGTCTCCACAATCTGAGAACGCCTGTTCTTTTTGTATTCTTCGCTGACTTTAGGCACAACCTAATCCTAGCGAACTTTTAGCCGCTCCGTGCGCATCTCGGTCGTCGGTGACGCACCCTCATGCGCAAATCCGGCGCAAAATAGAGCAAAAATTCTATAAATACGGCTTGCCCACACTACGGACGCCCCAACGCGGCCGCCCCAGCATGGATATTCCAGATAGCAAGCACAAAAAGCGGGGCATCCCAGGCTCACCCGAAGGCTCACCCCAGAATGCCCCGCTCACAGCAGGTAGCTCAGCGCAGGCTGAGCCCGCTACAGATTTTTAGTGGAAGAAGTGGCGGGTACCGGTCAGGTACATGGTCACGCCAGCAGCCTTAGCCGCCTCGATAACTTCCTCGTCGCGGATCGAGCCGCCCGGGTGCACGACGGCACGCACACCGGCGTCCAACAGCACCTGCAGGCCGTCAGCGAAGGGGAAGAACGCATCGGATGCGGCAACCGCACCGCGGGCACGTTCGTTACCTTCACCGCCGAGAGTGTTCGCACGCTCCACCGAGAGCTTGCAGGAATCCACGCGGTTCACCTGGCCCATACCGATGCCCACAGCGGCACCGTTATCGGCAAGCAGAATAGCGTTGGACTTGGGCGAACGCAGTGCACGCCACGCGAACTCAAGGTCGCGCAGGGTTGCCTCGTCAGCCGCCTCACCGGCGACCAGGGTCCAGTTCTTCGGGTCGTCGCCCTCAGCCTGCAGACGGTCTGCCTCCTGGAAGAGCGCGCCACCGGAAATGGGGCGGTACTCAATGGTCTCGCGGGCAAAGCCCTCGGGCAGAACCAGCAGGCGCAGGTTCTTCTTCTCACGCAGAATCTCCAGCGCCTCGGGCTCGAAGCCGGGAGCCACAATCACCTCGGTGAAGATGCCCTTGACGGTCTGAGCCATAGCGGCGGTCACCGGGCGGTTAGCGGCAATCACGCCACCGTATGCGGACAGCGGGTCGCAAGCGTGCGCCTTCGCGTGAGCATCCGCAATCGGGTCAGCCGCGCCGGGGGTTGCCACAGCAATACCGCAGGGGTTGTTGTGCTTGATGACGGCAACAGCCGGCTCATCGAAATCGTAAGCGGCACGCAGAGCGGCGTCAGCATCAACGTAGTTGTTGTAGCTCATCGCCTTACCGTGCAGCTGCTCCGCCTGAGCAATGCCGGGGGCAGCGGCGGGGTCAACGTACAGGGCGGCACGCTGGTGCGGGTTCTCGCCGTAACGCAGGGTCTCGCTACGCTCAAAGCCCAGGCCTGCGTACGGGGGCCAGAAGTTAGCGTCCTCATCCTGCAGGAACTGGGATGCGGTCCAGGTAGCCACAGCGGTATCGTACGCGGCGGTGTGGGCGAATGCGCCAGCAGCAAGGCGGCGGCGCTCATCCAGGGAGAAACCACCGTTCTTAGCGGCCTCAACGGTGCGCGCGTAGTCGGCGGGGTCCACAACAATCGCGACGGCGTCGTGGTTCTTCGCGGCAGCGCGAACCATGGAGGGGCCACCAATGTCGATCTTCTCGATGATGGCGTCCTGATCGGCGCCGGACGCAACGGTCTCAACGAAGGGGTACAGGTTCACAACCACCAGGTCGAACGCCTCAACGTCCAGCTCTTCGAGGGTGTCGATGTGCTCCTGCTTGCGGCGGTCAGCCAGAATACCGGCGTGGATGCGCGGGTGCAGGGTCTTCACGCGGCCTTCGAGGCACTCGGGGAAACCGGTCACTTCGGTAACCTCGGTGACGGGTACGCCTGCTGCCGCGATGGTGGATGCGGTGGAGCCGGTGGAGACCAGCGCGACGCCAGCCTCGTGCAGGCCGCGGGCGAACTCCTCCAGACCGGTCTTGTCGTAGACGGAAATGAGGGCGCGGCGCAGGGGCACGCGATCGAGCTCAATGAGAGACACAAATACTCCGATGCTTTAGACGTGCACGCCGGTTCTCGGCGGCACAGCTGGTGGATGGACGTAGCCTGCCAGGATAGACAGGATATGTGTGGGGGTATTCCCCGCCGCTGTGCACCTTCCCCTCAGGGGTACTCGGGTGCCACAGCGGAACGTGTGTGGGCGGCGGGGTGTGAGCTCGGCTCATTCCGCCGCAAAAATCTAGTGGGCGGAATTAGCTGTCAGATGCAGCGTCGTCAGATGCAGCGCCGTGAGATTCAGCCAGGGATGCGATGGTCTGCACGAGCAGGCGGCGCTCCTGCACCTTAATGCGTTCGTGCAGGGTTTCTTCGGTGTCGTCATCCAGAACGGGCACTGCCGCCTGGGCGAGGATGGGGCCGGTGTCAACGCCCGCATCCACAAAGTGGACGGTCAGGCCGGTAATCTTCACACCGTGCGCCAGGGCGTCACGCACGCCGTGCGCACCCGGGAAAGAGGGCAGCAGTGCGGGGTGGGTGTTAATAATGCGGTTTTTGAAACGCTCAACCAGCTGCGCGTCAACAATGCGCATGAAGCCGGCGAACACAATGTAATCGGGGTTGTAGGAAGCGATCTTTTCTTCCAGCGCACGGTTCCAGGAGGGGCGGTCTGCGTAGTCGCCGGGCTGCACCAGGAAGGTGGGTACACCCGCCGCCTGGGCACGTTCAATACCCAGACAGGGCTTGTCGGCGCCCACTGCCGCAATGTCGAGGGGAAGCTCGCCCGCTGCTACAGCGTCGAGGATGGACTGAAGATTCGTTCCGGAGCCGGATACCATAACCACAATTCGCACCCGACTAGTATAACCCGTCTCACACCCTTATCCAAGGGGGTAAGAGGTTCATAACATGCCCAAAGCCCAAAGGCGAGCGCAAAGAAACCCCGGCGGAAGAAATCCTCACCGGGGTTCGCCAGGGTCCACCGAGGTTCACCGGGCGCAAACTCGACAGGCAGTAAACTCAACAGGTCGCGAGCTCAATAGGTCGCGGGCAGGCGGGGCGGTACCCTTATAGGTATGTCTACTCCCCCGCAGAACACTCCGCAGAACACTCCGAACAACGCACCGCAGCAGCCTACCCTGAACAACGGCGCCACGCAGAACCAGCAGGTTCCGCCGCGAGCGCCGCAGAACATGATGCCGCAGCCTCGAGGACCTCAGGGCAAGAAGCCGCGCAAGCCCATCGACCCCATCGAACAGCAGAAAGCGAATATTCGCACCTCGTTCATGCTGATCGCTGCCGCGCTGGTAATCTTTACGTCGTCTTCCTTCGCGCTCTCCGCGATGCCGCTTTTCTTGGCGCTCTTCCTCTTCGCGCTCGCCGGCATCACCCTGAGCATTATTGCGATCGTGCGCACCGCAGTCTACCGCGGCCCCTGGTTCTTCTACATTGCCGCGGGCGTCAGCATTATCTACGGCGCTATGACCCTGCTCGGCGGCATCGGTCTTGCCCTCATGCCCGGCGCGCAGGAGTACCGTGAGTGCCGCGCCGCCGCGCTGACCCAGACCGATATGTCCACCTGCGACCAGGATTTCCAGGGCACGATGGACAAGCTCACCGGCGCGTCCAGCTCTAGCTCTTCATCCGCGCGCTAGTTCATTCACACGCTGGGGATCCTGCGGGCTGGGAGCGCGCTAGTTCTTCGTGCGCGTGTTAGAAGCCTGAGCCTTAGAGCCCTGGGCGCTAGAACCCGCGCTAGAACCATGAGACTTCGAGGAGCTGACATCCAGCGGGGGCAGCTCCACGGTAGACGCCTCATCGGTCACCAGCGGAAGCACGCCGGTCTGGCTACGAACCTCAAAGATGCGGCTCATCGCCTGATCGGCGGAGAGGACATCCAGCTCACGATCCACAAAATCACGCTCTAGGTCGTTCTTCTGCTTCTTGCGTGCCGCCTTAGCCGCCTTTTTCGCCTCACGCTTCTGCGCACGCTCATGCGCCCGGTAGTTGTCACGATCCCGAGCGGAATCCTGCGCGGCAGAACCAGCATGGTCGGCATCAGCTGAGTCACCCTGTACGGAGTCATCCTGCGCTGCGGCAGGCTGCTCAAGGCCAAAGCCGAAGTACGCCATGATGCGGCTCGCGCGGCCCTTCGAACGAGGTGCATGCTCTGCGGACTCATCGACAGCGCGCTCAGCTGCCACAGGTTCAGCAGCCTCGTAGACGGGCTCCTGAATCAGCTCGCGGGTCTCCTCATCGGAGGGGTCATGAGCGTACACGGCGGGGTCATAGGTGCCGTGTTCGTCAGCAGCGCGCTCGTTGGAGGCTGGCTCAACAGATGCTTCAACGCTCTCGTAATCCTCAGCCTGTGCAGAGTCAGCGTGGGCAGAGTGCAGGTAATCGACCTGCTGAACGGCCTCAATCGGCTCGTACTCCTCAGCAGAGCTCTTTTCAACAAGGCTCTCTTCAACAGGGCTCTCTTCAGCAGCAGCCTCTTCGGAGACAGACTCCTGAGCAACATCCGCAGTGGATTCCGTTACTACAGGCTCTTCAGCCGATACTTCGCGTTCTGCAACAATCTCGGCGAAAGCGTCCGCCGCCGCACGCTGCGCCAGCTGCTCGGTCGCCTCCACGGGGACAGCAACCACAGGCTCCTGCGGATGCACCGGGACATGACCGGTCGCCACCTCAGACACAACAGACTGCTCAGACGCCACGGACTGCTCGGCCTCAACAACGTTCTCGGAATCCTGCGCGCGTGCCGCTTCCTCAGCCTCACGCTCAGCTGCCTCACGTGCTGCGGCTTCCTCAGCCTCACGCTCCATACGCTCCGCACGCTCCTGGGCACGCTGCTCACGACGCTCCGCAAAACGCTCACGGCCCTGCGCAAAACGCTCACGGATCGAGGCAGTAAAACTCATCAGACGCTCACCCAGGTTCGGGCGCTCATCCGCAAAA
>NZ_CALJRY010000009.1 GCF_937976295.1 uncultured Rothia sp.
GCCTGACCCCGGCAGAATACCGGGATCAGGCCCTACAGGAAGCCGCATAACGGCTGCCATTAAATGCGTCCAAGTTTCGGGGCGCAGTTCACCCACCAGGGAGGAAACGCGGGGGCTTCGCTGTATCCGCTAATCGCCGCCGGCTGGGAAGCCCGGACGATACGGAACTACTTGCGGGGCTACTTGCGGCCGCCGGGCAGAACGAACATCTGAACGGTCGGCGGGTTCGGGTTATCCAACTCGCCGGGGATCAGCTCGCGGGTCACCTTAGCGGAGGTGCGCGACGCCAGCTTGTCCGTAATACCGGTTGCCACAGCCGTCAGGATGAAGTTCACAATCACGAACAGCGTCGCCGCCAGAAGCAGGGTCTGCAGCACGTTACCGTCACCGGAACCGATGCGGCGCGCCGACGCGAGCAACTCGGGGTAGGAGATGATGTAACCGAGAGCGGTGTCCTTCAGAATCACCACGAACTGGCTGAGCATCGAGGGCATCATTGCGGTGAACGCCTGCGGAAGCAGGATCCGAATCAGCGTCTGGCTGGGGGTCAGACCGATCGCAAGACCCGCCTCACCCTGACCACGGGGAAGCTGCTTCACACCCGAACGCAGCAGCTCAGCGATCACCGAGCCGTTGTACAGGGTCAGACCAATCACCACGGCGATGAAGGGCAGCTGAGCCGGCGGAAGGCCGCTGTACTTGCCCAAAAACAGCCAGAAGAAGATCATCATGATCAGCACCGGCACGGCGCGGAAGAACTCCACGACCACGGTACCAATCCAGCGGAACACACGGTACTGAGACAGTCGGGCAATACCGAAGACCATACCGAACGCAATGGAGGTAACCACCGAAATCGCTGCCGCCGACAGGGTCGAGGCAAGTCCCGGCAGATAGTAGGAGGTCCAGGCGCGGGCTGTGAACAGGTCGGTCCACTTTTCTGCCTCCAGCTGGCCCTTCTCACCCATCACGGTCAGCACGTACACCGCGAAGATCGCGAAGACGATGAGCGACGCAATGTTGAAGATGCGGGTGCGACGCAGAGCAATGGGGCCCGGCTCATCGAAAAGCACCGAGGAAGCGGCGCGGGTTTCATTACTGATAAAGGGGTTTTTCATCGCTTCACCGCCAGCTTACGAGAGGACCAGGTGGTCAGGACACCAATGGGAACAACAATAATCACGAAGCCCATTGCGAAAATCATGAAGATGGCAAGCACCATGTTCGCATCGAACTCGATCATGGACTTCATCATGCCGGAGGCCTCAGCCACCGATGCCACAGAAGCCACGGTCGTGTTCTTCGCCAGAGCAATCAGGGTGTTACCGAGCGGGGTGATGGAACCGCGCAGAGCCTGCGGGAAAATCACCAGGCGGGCGGTGTCGAAGAAGCCCAGACCGATAGCGCGGGCAGCCTCAGCCTGACCCTTAGGCACGGTATTCACACCCGAACGAATCGCCTCGCAGACAAATGCCGCGTGGTAAATCGACAGCACAATCACCGCGTACACGAAGAAGTTCGTGTCGAAGTCGTGCGAGAAGGAGAGCTGGAACTGAGTCCACACACCCAGAATCGCCAGGGTCATCAGAATGGTCAGCGGGGTGTTACGCACCAGGTGCACGTAGGCGGTACCCGCCCATCGCAGAGACGGGACGGGGCTGATACGCATGAGCGCGAGCACGGTACCGATGACGAAGGAACCAATAGCCGCCCAGAAGGTCAGCTCAATATTGGTCATGAAGGCGCCGAGCACATCGTACTTTGCCAGGAGAGCGCCGAGTTGGTCAAAGAATGACATTCGTGAACCTCTCTAGAGACTAGGCGCAGGAAGCGCCCGGGGACGGCGGGTTGGCCTCGGTGTTGTAGTGATAGCCGGTACCTTCGGTGTACTTGGTGACCAGCTTCTCCCAGGTGCCGTCGGCGACCATCTCGTTGATGGCATTGTTCACGGCTTCGCACTTGTCGGTGCCCTTGGGCAGGCCCACGCCGTAGCGTTCGGTGGTGAAGGGGGCGCCAACCACCTTCAGCTTGCCCTTGTTTGCCTTGGTGGATGCCAGACCGGCGAGGATGATGCCGTCGGTGGTGACGGCGTCCACCACGCCGCCGTTGAGGGCGACCACGCAGTCGGAGTAGCTGTTCTGCTTGACCAGGTTCACGTTCTCGGCGAACTTTTCCTGAACCTTCTGGGCACTGGTGGAGCCGGTCACGGAGCAGAGGTTCTTGCCGTTGAGGTCGTCCGGGCCGTTAATATCGGTATTATCGGCACGTACCAGCAGGTCCTGACCTGCGACGTAGTAGGGGCCGGCGAAGTCCACGGTCTTCTTACGGCTATCGGTGATGGAGTAGGTCGCAAAAATCATGTCGACCTGGCCGTTGTTGAGCATGTTCTCACGGTTGGCGCTGGGGGATTCGACGAACTCAATCTGGTCTTCGGAGTAGCCGAGCTTACCGGCGACGTAGCGTGCTACGTCCACGTCGAAGCCGGTGTACTGGTTGCCGTCCTGGTAGCCGAGGCCGGGCTGGTCAAACTTGATGCCGATGCGAATCTTGTGGTCGCTGTTTGCGCTGGAGCATCCGGCGAGGGTGCCGGTGAGGGCGAGGGATGCTGCTACGGCGAGTGCCGCCAGCTTGCGTGAATATTTTTTCATTTCACCCTCCGGATTAGTGGTCGATGATCTTGGACAGGAAGTCCTTGGCGCGCTCGCTCTTCGGGTTGGTGAAGAACTCGTCCGGGTGTGCCTCTTCGACGATTTCACCGTCGGCAAGGAACACAATGCGGTCTGCCGCCTTGCGTGCAAAGCCCATCTCGTGGGTCACCACGATCATGGTCATGCCTTCCTTCGCTAGGGAGACCATGGTGTCGAGCACTTCGTTGACCATTTCGGGGTCGAGTGCGCTGGTGGGTTCGTCAAAGAGCATGACCTTGGGCTTCATGGCGAGGGCGCGGGCGATGGCGACGCGCTGCTGCTGACCGCCGGAAAGCTGAGCGGGCATCTTGTTAGCCTGGGAATCCACGCCAACCTTTGCGAGCAGCTGCATGGCTTCTGCTTCTGCCTCTGACTTGGACATTTTGCGGATTCGACGGGGGCCGAGAGTCACGTTATCGAGAATGGTCTTGTGGGCAAAGAGGTTGTACGACTGGAAAACCATGCCGACCTCTGCGCGGAGCTTGGCGAGGGCTCGGCCCTCCTTGGGCAGTTCTTGCCCGTCAATCTTGATGGAACCGCTGGAGATGGTTTCGAGGCGGTTGATGGTTCGGCAGAGGGTTGACTTGCCGGAACCGGAAGGGCCGAGAAGGATGATAACTTCGCCCTTGCCCACGGAAAGGTTGATGTTCTTCAGAACGTGATTAGTGCCGTAGTACTTGTTGACGTCGGTAATCTCTACGAGATTTTTCTGTGCTGCGGGAGTTGCCTGTGCGGACATCACTAACCTTTCATGTGAGGTGTATCTATGATGCAGGTTGCATAAATGCTGGGTTTCCAGCTTACGCCTAGCATGTAACGCGCGTGTAAATTATTCGTTTTCCTGTGTAAACAATGTGAATTTTTAAGGACTCATGCATAGTTATAGTACTTTTGACGTGAAAATACGGGTCGAAAACACTCCATCTAGATAAAAGTCTCTGACTAGGAGAAACGCAGATTCCTTGGGGTATACCCCCGAGGGCTGCCGACCGCCTCCGGTAGGTAAAACACAAGCTGGCGCAGATTTCGAAAAAGCGCAAAAAAGTGCCCGATACGTGAGATAACACCTATCGGGCACTCTTCAACACCCCTCACAAGGGGGCTAAAACAGCTTAGGCTTCGTAACCGTTGGGGTTGTTCTTCTGCCAGTTCCAGTGGTCGCGAACCATGGTCTTAATGTCGCGGCTAGCGCTCCAACCCAGATCCGCCAGAGCAGAGGAAGGATCAGCGTAAGAGACCGCAACGTCACCGGGGCGACGATCCACAATCTTGTACGGCAGCTCCTTACCGCACGCCTCCTCGAACGCGTGCAGAACCTGCAGAACCGAGTAGCCGTTACCGGTACCCAGGTTCCAAGTGTGCAGGCCGCCGTGCTGGGTAATGTAATCCAGCGCCTTCAGGTGGCCGTCAGCCAGGTCAACCACGTGGATGTAGTCGCGCACGCCGGTACCGTCAACGGTCGGGTAGTCGTTACCGAAAACGTTCAGGTGCTCGCGGCGACCCACAGCAACCTGCGCGATGAAGGGCACCAGGTTGTTCGGGATGCCCGCCGGGTCCTCGCCGATACGGCCGGACTCGTGTGCACCAACAGGGTTGAAGTAGCGCAGCAGAGCAATGTTCCACTTGGAGTCGGACGCAGCCAGGTCGACCAGCATGTCCTCGATGTGCTCCTTGGTGCGGCCGTAGCAGGACTGCGCATCCATGTTCATCTTCTCGATCAGAGGCATGGACTCGGGCTCGCCGTACACGGTAGCGGAGGAGGAGAACACGATGGAGTGGCAGTCAGCCTCGTCCATTGCGTACAGCAGGTTCAGGGTGCCAGCCACGTTGGTCTGGTAGTACCACAGCGGCTTCTCTGCGGACTCGCCCACAGCCTTCAGACCCGCAAAGTGAATCACAGCGTCGGGGCGAACCTGCTTGAAGAGAGCCTTCATGCCTTCGAGGTCGAGCAGGTCAACCTTGTGGAACTCGGGGGCGCGGCCAGCGAGTTCAGCGACGCGCTTGAGGGACTCCTCGGAAGAGTTTGCGAGGTTATCCATGACGACGACGTCGTGGCCTGCCTTGAGCAGTTCAAGTACAGTGTGGGAGCCGATGTAGCCGGCGCCGCCGGTAACGAGTACCTTCATGATGTCCTTTCGGGCTTTATATATCCGAAAAAAAGCGTTCCGGATGGGGGACAAAAGCTGTTGAGCTGTATCTAATAGTACAGCCGTGCACGGGGTGTAAGTACTGCGGGACACTGTGCGCTTGTGCACTCTGGTGCGAGCACGTGGGAGGCGTTATTGAGGTGTGTTGACACTCGCCGTCGCCCAGCGTCTGAACCCGCAGCTAATCCCACCAGAAATACCACTGGCGGCTCTGGTGAATAAACTCCGTCAGCTGCTCAAAATCCTCAAACACCTGGAACGGAAGATCGGAGCAGAACGCGAACTGCTCGACCGCCAGCTTCTTTGCCTCCAACGGGTCGGTTACGGGGCGTTCCACTAGAAATTCCAGACAATCAGCATTGTCAAGAGCCGCCGGGATTGCGCCGTACTTTTCACGCCAATAGTGGGTGAACGCCAGCTGTGTTTCGGCGTTCGGGCAGTCATTCCAGCCGCCGAAAGGCAGGTACGCGGGAATATCGGCGGGGTCATCGGTCGGAATCTGCAGCAGGAGCATCTCGCCCTGCTCCTCATCCTGGAGCTCGTAGCGGAGCAGAGCAGCAAGAATTGGGGCGTCATCCTCGGGCTCCTCATCGGGCAGATAATCGGAGCTCATGAACTCGTCAACAAGCTCATTGAGGTCGAGCTCGTTAGGGTCGTCCTCGTTAGGCTCTTCACCATCATCTGCAACCTTGCGCAGCTGCTGGGCAATGGTGGCGGCGCCGTACTCCTCGGCGGAGGCGCCGCCTCGGGCGGTACGGTAACGCTGCAGGACAGCACGAGTGTAGGCACTCACCTGCTCGGGGGTCAGCGTCTCAACATCGTCAATGATGTCGTGCTCAAGGGACACCGCAATGACCATGCTTTCAAGCACCGTATCGTTTAGGTTCAGGAAGAAGGGGACGAACCCCTCCGCGCGTCCCAGCTTAACCAGCTCATCGTAACGGGCCATGGCATCAGTAGCCGGGGTGCCCATCGGAATACACTCGTGCGGGTAGGGGAAAAGGCGCGTGAAGTGCCGGTAAGTTTCGCTCATCGCAGGCTCTGACATAGCCGGCTCGGACACTGCTGATTCGGATGCTGCTGATTCGAACGCTGTTGATTCGGACATAGGGGGGCTCCTCTCTGAACGGTACCTATCGCTTGCAATGGTCGCTTGCAATGGTCGCCTGCAACGGTGGGTGCGCGGTACCCGGTACTACCAGCCTAGCGAAAGCCCGAGCCGCCCGCCCTGAAAATGGTCATCGTAGCCGTCGCGGATTCGCGCCCAACCTATGAGAACGGCGAAAAGGGGAGCGTAGGGCACAGAAAAAGGGGGGCCGGGATGCTTCACACATCCCGACCCCCAAAGTTTACGGCCGACCCGTGCCAGTCCATGTGCAGACTAGTTCAGATGCAGGGCCTCGTTCAGCTCCACGGTGTTCTTCGCACGCGGCAGAACCTCAATCGCGCCGCTGAGCGAATTGCGGCGGAACAGCAGGTTCGACACGCCGGACAGCTCCGCGGCCTTCACCACGCGCGCCTCCTGACCGGGCAGCAGAACGCTCACGCGCGAACCAGCGGTCACGTAGAGGCCAGCCTCAACCACGCAGTCATCGCCCAGGGCAATACCGATACCGGACTCCGCACCCAGCAGGGAACGCTCACCAATGGACACGCGCTGAGTGCCGCCACCGGAAAGAGTACCCATCGTGGAGGCGCCGCCACCCACATCCGAGCCGTCGCCCACCACAACGCCCTGAGAAATACGGCCCTCAACCATGGAGGTGCCCAAGGTGCCGGCGTTGAAGTTCACGAAGCCCTCGTGCATCACGGTCGTGCCGGACGCCAGGTGCGCACCCAGGCGCAGGCGGTCACCGTCACCGACACGCACGCCGGCGGGAACCACGTAATCCACCAGGCGGGGGAACTTATCAATGTGGCTCACGCTCAGGTGGCCCAGCTTGCGCAGACCAATCGCAAGCTTCTGGAACTCGGCTGCAAGCACCGGGCCGTGGTTGGTCCACGCAACATTCGCCAGGGTGCCGAACAGGCCGTCCAGGTTCAGCTCATTGGGGCGAACCAGGGTGTGGGAGAGCAGGTGCAGACGCAGGTATGCGTCCACCGCGTCTTCGGGCGCCTCATCCAGGTTGATGGAGGCGGTACGCACCTCGGTGCGGGCATTGCGCGCCGGGTGCTCAGCGACCAGTTCCTCCAGCTCGTCCGCGATGGACAGGTCGGGGGTCTGGGTGAGGGAGGGAGCGGGGAACCATGCATCCAGGACGGTGCCAGCGTGCTCGCCAGAGACAACAACATTGACCAGTGCGACGCCGGAGGCGTAACGGGAAGTGTTTTCAGACATGCCTTCCATTATAGTTTTGGGGCTTGGTGCCCCTTCAAGACCGTCTCAAATGCTCGATATGGGCGTTGTGTGCGCGGGTGTGCACACGGGGGAACCTGTAAGGTGGAAGGATGAGCGTTTCCCCGAATATTTCTGAGCGTCACCCGGTTCCGGCTCCGCCCCTGAACCTGGATGTGTCCATGCCCGAGCTGACCCGCGCCCTGCTGGATTACGAGTCGGTTTCCGGTAACGAACAAACGATTGCTGACGCCGTGCATACGGCGCTGTCATTCTGCCCGCACCTGCACCTGACCCGTGACGGGGACGCCATCATTGCCCGCACCGAGTTCCCGCCGCTGCCCGGCGCTGAAGGGGAGGGCGCTGAGGGGGAACGCACCCGCATTATTCTTGCCGGTCACCTGGATACCGTGCCCCTGCCCACCGTTGAGGGATCCCTGGGTACCGTGCCGTCCACGGTGCGTGAAGAGGACGGCCACAGCGTGCTCTACGGCCGCGGCGCCACCGATATGAAGGGCGGCGTGGCGGTTCAGCTGAAGCTCGCCGCCGAACTGACCGCGCAGGACACCGACTACAACCTGACCTACATCTTCTACGACAACGAAGAGGTCGCCAGCGAACTCTCCGGCCTGGCGCGTCTGATCCGCAACCACGGTGAGCTCATCACCGACGCAGACTTTGGTGTGCTGCTCGAACCGACCAACGGCACCATTGAGGGCGGCTGCAACGGCACCATGCGTTTCTTCGTGCGCACCCGCGGCCTTGCCGCCCACTCGGGACGCGCCTGGCGCGGTGAGAACGCGATTCACGCCCTGGCACCGGCTTTGGCGGCGCTCGCTTCCTACGAACCGAAGACCATTGCTGTGGAGGGCCTGGATTATCGTGAGGGCCTGAATGCGGTGCAGATTTCTGGCGGCGTGGCCGGCAACGTGATTCCTGATGCGGCGGCAATGCACGTGAACTACCGATTCGCCCCGGATAAGACCCTGGATGAGGCGGTCGCCCACGTGCGTGAGGTTTTCGCCGGTTACGAGCTGGATTTCGTGGATCTCTCCCCGGCGGCTCGCCCCGGCCTGGACACCCCGCTAGCTGCCTCCCTGATCGAGGCGGTGGGGCAGGAGCCCCAGCCGAAGTACGGTTGGACGGACGTGGCGCGCCTGAGCGAGATCGGTATTCCCGCCGTGAACTTCGGTCCCGGTGACGCCCTGCTGGCTCACACCGATAATGAGCACGTGAGCTTTAGCCAGCTGACCCGCTGCCACGCGGATTTGCGTGCCTGGCTGCTCAGCGACCGCGACGAGGACTAGTCACAGTGCTAATTCTGCCGGTGCTGGCGCTACTATTTGAATTTAGGTGACTGTCAGGGGTTGACGGTCCTGCATGATATGAGATTGACATGAACTTTCTTCTGATTCTGATTGCCCTGCTGATTTCGGGCATTGCGGTGCTCTCGGTTGTGGCGCTCGGCGGTGAGCGTGCCGTGCCCGGTGCCGCGTTCTTTAGCGGCGTGGGCCGTGACGGCCTGGGCACCTTCGACCGTGTGGAGGATTTGACGACTGCGGTTCCTTTCTTCGGCGCTCTCGAGGACGAGAAGGCACGTGAGAATGTGCACGGCGCGAAGGATTCTTCTGCCGCGCCGACCGCAGAATCTGCTGATGCTAACGCGGCTGCCGCTGAGCCGGTTCGCCGCGGTGCGGTTCCCCTGGCTGACGAATCAGAGAGCACTCTGAGCGCTCACGAGTTCGTGGAGAAGCGGAAGAACCCGCAGGCTGAGGGCGGTGCGTCTTCGGCGGCTGAGGGGAGCTAACGCCTGTGAGTGTTCCTTCTCAGCACACTGGCCCTGTTCCGCCCGCCCGCGCTAACTCCGCCGCTGACTCTGCCCCTCTCACCCCCTCCGCGAAGGAGCAGAGCGAGTCCTTTGACGAGCTGCTGACCTGGGCGTATACCGCCGCCGGTGAGCGCCTGCACCGGGTGGGGGCGCGTCTGCGTGCCCTGCCCGCGTGGCTGTCGGTGCTACTGATTTACGGTCTGTCCCGCGTGTGGGGCTTCATCGTGTTTGCCGTGGTCGGCCAGCAGCAACAGCGCAGTCCTTGGGGTCAGCACCTGGATTATTTGTCGTTCATTAGCATCTGGGATGCCGGCTGGTATGAGCAGATTGCGGTACAGGGCTACCCGAGTGAGCTGCCGGTGAATGCGGCGGGTGTTGTTCAGCAGAATCAGTGGGCTTTTTATCCGATTTTCCCGCAGCTTTCCGGCGCTATTAGCCATGCGACGGGCATCGGGTACTACCCGGTGGCGGCGACGGTTGCTCTGCTTGCCGGTTTCGCGGCGGCGTGGGTAATTTACCTGCTGTTTGAGGCGTCGTTGAAGGCGACCGGTTTTACGAGTGAGGAGTCGCCTTCTGCGCTGTCCATGTGGGCTGTGGCGTTGGTGTCGTTCTTGCCGGTGGCGCCGGTGCTTCAGGTGCCGTATGCGGAGTCGCTGAACCTGGTGTTCCTTGCCGGTGCCCTGCTGTGCCTGGTTCAGGGACGCTACGGTCTGCTGGTTCCTGTGGCGGCGTTGGCGTGCCTGTCCCGCCCGGTGGGTGTGCCCCTGGGTGCGGCTGCCGGTCTGTGGTGGTTTGCGTGCTGGGTGCGTTCGAGCCGCGAGTCGGGTATGGGCACGGCGTTTGTGCGTCATCTGGGGCAGCTGGTGAGCGCCTTGGTGGTGTGTGCGTTCGCGCTGGTGTGGCCTGCGATTGCGTGGTGGGCTACGGGCCGTGTGGATGCGTATACCGCCACGGAGACGGCGTGGCGCGGTACCCATTTGGCGCCGATTCAGCCGTGGCTCTCGCAGGGGTACCTGTACTTTGGGTATGCGGCTCCGGTGCTGCTGACCCTGCTGATTTTGGGCTTTATTGCCCTGTGTTTGAGCCCGTTGGCGCGTAGGGTTTTGGCGGCTCCGCTGAACCTGTGGTGCCTGAGCTATTTTGCGTATTTGATTCTGTTTTTGAATCCGCAGTCCTCGACATTCCGCCTGTTGTTGCCGTTGTTCCCGCTGGTGATTGTGGTGGCGGCGGCGAGCCGTTCGCGGGCGTATCGTTGGGCGTTGCTGGTGGCGGGTGCGTGTGCGCAGTGGGGCTGGGTGGGCTGGCTGTGGCATTGGAAGCAGCTGCCCGGCGGTGGGGATTATCCGCCGTAAACCGCTGAATTTATCCAACGGATGTTTGAGACCGCCGGTGTGCTGCCGGCGGTCTTTTGCGTTCGGAAGGCGGGCGTGCCTGCGGTTGGAGCCGCAGCGTTTTAACCCGGCGGTGGAGATTACCCGCCGTAAACCGCTGTTGCGGTGCTCTTAGCCGTGGGCGCAATGCCCCTCCGCGGTGCTGTAGCGTACGCCTTCTGCTTGTCCAGAGCTTAAAGACACGTCCAGAAAGCGCCGCGGGTTCGGCGGTGCTGGCTCGGAACTGATAATCTATATTCTGTGTTTGGTATTAGTGGCACCGAGTTTATTGTTTTGGCCGTTATCACGTTCTTTGTGATCGGTCCCGAACGCATGCCCGAATACGCTCGACAGATTCGTGAATTCGTCAAGACGGTGCGCCGCATGGCGTTCGACGCGAAGGATGACTTCAAGGAAGCCCTGGGTGAGACGGGTCTGGAAGATATTAACTGGCGCCAGTACGACCCCCGCCAGTACGATCCGCGCGTGATTGTGAAGCAGGCATTCGCTGAGGACGACGCCGAGCGTGAGCGTGAGGCTAAGGCACGTGAAGAGGCGCTTCTGAAGGAGAAGGAAAAGTCGGAGAGCCGCGCTCTTCCGCGAGGCGCATACGCCCCCTTCGATGTGGACGCCACCTAAGATTTTGAAACGAAAGAACCCCGCACCGTGATGGTGCGGGGTTCTTTCTATTCTCAGCTTTTGCCGTCAGCCTTTGCCCTCAGCTTCTAGATGCTTGGTTCTAGACGGCTACATCTTTAGACGAAGAGCGGCAGGCTCTGACCCGCCCTCGACTCGCCCGAGTGCAACAGCTGCGAGGCGATGGACTGAATCTCTTCGGCGGTGGCCGAATCCGGGTGGCTCCAGACCACGGGGGTTCCCTCGTCGCCGCCGGTACGCAGGTTCACATCCAGCGGGACAGAACCGAGCAGCGGTACCGGGTAGGAGAGCGCCTCCGAAAGACGCTCAGCGAGCACCTGACCGCCGCCAGAACCGAACATATCGAGCACGGTACCGTCCGGCAGGGTCATGGCAGCCATGTTCTCCACCACGCCCACGACCTTCTGACCGGTCTGCAGGCTCAGGGTGCCGGCACGCTCCGCCACATCCACTGCGGCGTGCTGCGGGGTGGAAATGAGCACCAGCTCCGCATTCGGCAGCAGCTGAGCCATGGAAATCGCAATATCGCCGGTACCGGGCGGCAAATCGAGCAGCAGCACATCCAGGGCACCGAAGTGCACGTCCATGATGAACTGCTCCAGGGCGCGGTGCAGCATGGGGCCGCGCCACGCCACCGGCTCGTTGCCCTTGAGGAACATGCCGATAGAAATCACGCGAATAAAGCCGCCGCTGACCTTCTGCTCACCCCAACGCTGGGCGGGGGCGGGCACGTCCACGGTCGGCGGAAGAATCAGGTCATCCAGACGGGTCGGGGCGTCGGTAATGCCCAGCAGACCCGGGATGGAGAAGCCGTGCACATCCGCATCAATAATGCCCACCGCAAGCCCGCGCGAAGCGAACGCGGCGGCAAGATTCGCGGTCATGGAGGACTTACCCACGCCGCCCTTACCGGACACCACGCCGAACACGCGGGTCAGCGAACCGGGGGCGGTAAACGGGTTGGAACGCTCCGGCTTGAGCATCGAACGCAGGGCGGAACGCTGCTGCGGGTTCATCGCACCCACCTGCAGCTGCACACGCTCAATGCCCTCAACGGTGGCGGCGGCGTCACGAACCTGCTGCTCGATGGTGTTCTTCAGCGGGCAACCCTCAATGGTGAGTAGCACCTTCACCTCGGCCCAGTGGCGGCCGGGAATCGGCTCGCCCAGCTCATCCAGTTCAGGATGCACGAGCGCAGTCTCAACCATGCTCAGCTCCGTAATGGGGCGGCGCAGTTCGGGGTCCTCGACGCGGGCGAGCGCCGCGTAGAGCGCATCCTGCAGGGAAGAATTAGCGGTCACGGGCGCCTCCCTCACGGGCGCGCTCTGCCTGCTGCTGTGCCTGCTGGGATTCGCGGCTCTGAGGCTGGCTCAAATCATTGCGGTGGAGATCCTGCTCGGAGTCCTTCGCGGAGCGTTCAGCCTTGTCAGAAGACTTCTCGGTACCGTTCTCGGTGCCTTCAGAGCTCTTGCCCTCAGAGTTCTGGCTATCAGAGCCCTGCTCCTCAGCGTCCTTCTCCTCACCTTCGGAGGTGTCGATATCGTCGATAGCCTCCTCCAGGTCCTCAATGTCCTCACTGATGTCCTGCAGCTGCTCGGCGTGACGCTCCTGCTCCTGCGCAATGTTCTGCAGTTCCTCAAGAATGTCACGCAGCTCGCTACGGACGAAGTCACGGGTCGCAACCTCACGCAGAGCAATACGCAGCGAAGCAATCTCGCGGGTCAGGTACTGGGTTTCCTCCAGGTTCTGCTGGTCGCGCTTACGGTCCTCGGAGGCGACCACGCGGTCGCGGTCATCCTGACGGTTCTGCGCCAACAGCAGCAGGGGAGCAGCGTAAGAAGCCTGCAGGGACAGCATCAGGGTCAGCAGGGTGAAGTTCAGGCTACGCGGGTCGAACTGCATCTCCTCCGGCGCCAGGGAGTTCCAGGCAAGCCACACGCCACAGAAAATGGTCATCCACATCAGGAACTGCGGGGTACCCATGTAGCGTGCGAACGCCTCAGTCATGCGGCCGAAAGCGTCCGGGTTGGGGCTGGAAAACAGCCTCGGCTTGCGGGTGCCGGGGGTGCTCAGCTGCGAGTCGCTACGCTGCGGGCGGGAGTCGCCGCGCTCGCGGTTGCGTTCAGCGTACTTCTTCTCTAGGCGGTCTTTGAGAATGCGCGCCTTATCGATGCGGGGGTTCTCTTCGGTACGGTTTGCGTCGCGGCGGTTCGATTCAGGCAAAGCGTCGTCCTACCTTTCGTACGGGAGTTCCATCATCGTAAGTGCGCCAGTCTTCGGGCAGGAGCGCATCGAGCACGTCGTCGATGGTCACTGCGCCTACCAGGCGGTGCGATTCGTTCACAATGGGAACGATGGTCAGGTCGTAGGTTGCCAGCACGCGTGCCAGCTCTTCCAAACTGGCCTGGTCAGAGACAGGCTCAGTGTCGGTATCGAGGATGTGACCAATCGGCTCGCTCGGCGGCACGCGCAGCAGCTTCTGCATGTGCACCAGACCCAAGTACTTGCCGGTCGGCGTTTCCAGGGGCGGGCGGGTCACCATGACGGCAGCCGCCATCGCGGGAGGGATCTCCTCGGCGCGGATGTGCGCGAGCGCCTCCGCGACGGTCGCCTCGGGGGAGAGGATGATCGGCACCGGGTTCATGAGCGAACCGGCGGTACCTTCGTCGTATTCGAGCAGTCGACGCACGTCGTCTGCTTCGTCGGGTTCCATGAGTTCGAGCAGCTTCTCACGCTGGGCGTCGTCCAGCTCGATGAGCAGGTCGGCGGCGTCGTCCGGTTCCATCTCTTCGAGGACCTGCGCGGCACGCTCGTCGTCCAGGTGCGACAGAATCTGCACCTGGTCCTCGGCGGGCAGCTCCTGCAGAACGTCTGCGAGGCGCTCATCCTGCAGCTCGGCGGCGATTTCGACCATGCGCTTATCGCTCATCTCGTGGATAGCGTCCGCAAGGTCGGCAGGCTTGGAGTTCTCGTGGTTAGCGACGAACGCGGTTGCCGCCTGCGGCTCCACGTCGGTGGAGAGCAGAGCCTCGTCCCAGTCGACGATGAGGGTCTCCTTGGAGCGGCGGCGCCACGTGCTGGAGCCGGAGTTGACACGGGAAACGAACAGCTCGGTCACGCCCCAGTCGCCGTTGCGGCGCTGCTCAATGGCGACGTCCTCAATGACGGCGTCGCCGCTGCCGTCGAGCAGGCGCACGCGGCGGTCAAAGAGCTCACCAACGATGAGAGTCTCAGAGTTGCGCTGCTCGAAGCGGCGCAGGTTCACCAGGCCGGTCGAAATAATCTGGGAGGCGTCGATGCTGCGCACGCGGGTCATGGGCATGAACACGCGTTTCTTGCCGAGCACCTCAACGATGATGCCGACGACAATCGGTTCGCTGCCCTTGGCGGGGCGGGCGCCGGCAATGGAGGCACCCAGGCCGCGTTTGAGCACGACGACGTCTCGGAGACGGCCGAGGCGGTCACCGAAGGGGTCAAACACGTCGAGGCCCAAAAGGCGGGCAATGTAAATCTTGCTGGGGGTGCTGAACTTCGAATTGCTCACCTCTCTAGGGTACGCTCCGCCGCGGGGATTCGCACTTTGAGAAGCCGAATTGAACGGGTGTTCGCTACGCCTGTAGAGGAGCTGACTGCCCACCGGGTCCAGGGTTGGGGTGGGCGGTAGAATAGAAGCCATGACTTCTAAACTGCCGAATATTCCCTCGACCCCGACTTCTTCTTTCGTGGCATCGCGCCTGGCACAGGCTCAGGGCAAGCCCCTGCCCGCCGGTGAGGCGATTGCCTCCTTCGTGCGTCACGATGATGCGCTCGCCGCTTTTGATGTGCTCAGCGAGCAGGATTATCCGGTTACGGCGCTGTACCTGATCAATGACGGTATCCGCCAGGTGGAGTACCCGGTACAGGCCGGTTATGGTCGTACCCTGATTTTTGCGGCGATTCAGGGTGCGTCGATGGGCCTGATGTTTTCGGTGCTGTTGGCGCTGACCGGTGACTCTTTTGCATCGGTGGCACTAAAGTACGTGCCGATGTCGGTGGCTGTGTTTGTGCTGTGGCAGATGTACATTCTGCGCCGCGGCAGGGGTGTTCGTTACCCGATGCGTACCGAAGCGATTCCCTCGCGCACCGTGATGTACGCTCTGCCGGAGTACGCCCAGGAGGCGCGCCGCGTACTGGGTGCGCATCCTCGCTTCTCTGCGGCGGTTGCGGCTGCGCGTGCGGCGGCAGCTCCGGAGGCTTCGCAGGCGCGTGCCGCTCAGAGCACCGTCTCAATGAATGGTGCGCCGGTTCCGACCGGCGCCCCGAAGGCTCCCTCGTACCGTGCCCAGGCGGGTAGCCAGCCGGCACCGAACCAGAACCTGCCCGAACGTGACACGACCGCGCAGAACGCGGTGGCTCAGAGTGCGGCGCAGAACATGCCCGCACCGGCTGCCCCCGCTCAGCCCGCCCAACCCACTCAGCCTGCGGAACAGGCAAGCACTGACCAGGCAACCGGTCAGAAGTCAGATACGCAGAAGCGCCCGGCACAGCGGTACGGTCTGCGCGTGGACGACCCGGAAGAATACGCGAAGCTGATTCAGCCCAAGCCGCAACGTCCGACTCCGCGCCCGCAGGGCCTGCAGGATAAGTCCTCGCACAGTAATTCCGCGAAGGACTCCGAATAGGCTCCAGCCGCAACGGCGGAAAACAGGCGGAGAAGACGGCGACTGAGAAGATACGCGAAAAGCCCCTCACCGAAACGAATCGGTGAGGGGCTTTCCCTATGCACATACAACCGGCACTAACCGGTGTTAGTGGCGTGAAGAGTCAGGCTTACTTCGCCAGCTTCGCCATCCACTCCTCAATGCCCTCAACGGTGCGCGGCAGTGCAGCGGAGAGGTTCACGTTGCCGTCCTCGGTGCAGAGCACGTCGTCCTCAAGGCGGATACCGATACCGCGGTACTCCTCGGGAATGGACATGTCCTCTTCCTTGAAGTACAGCGCCGGCTCAATGGTGAAGACCATGCCCGGCTCCAGCTCAGCCCACATGTACAGCTCAGCCTTCGCCTGCGCGCAGTCGTGCACGTCCAGGCCCAGGTGGTGGCTGGTGCCGTGCGGCATCCAGCGGCGGTGCTGACCGCCCTCAACGGTGAGCGAAACCTCGGCAGAAACCGGCAGCAGGCCCCACTCTTCCAGACGGTGAGCCAGAACCTCCATCGCGGCGTCGTGAAGTTCGTGGAACTTACGGCCAGGCTTAGCCACAGCGAATGCGGCGTCAGCAGCCTCCAGCACAGCGTTGTAGACCTTCGCCTGAACCTCGGTGAACTTGCCGTTCACGGGGAAGGTGCGGGTCACGTCTGCGGTGTACAGGGTGTCGTCCTCAACGCCTGCGTCCAGCAGCAGCAGCTTGCCGTCGTCGACGGTGCCGTTGTTGCGGATCCAGTGCAGGATGGTTGCGTTGTTACCGCACGCTGCGATGGTGTCGTAGCCCAGATCGTTACCGTCGGTACGTGCCACGGAGAAGAACGCGGTCTCAACGACGCGCTCGCCGCGGTGGTGCTCCTTAGCCTTCGGCAGGGAGCGGATGACCTCTTCGAAGCCCTTGACGGTCATGTCAACGGAACGCTGCAGGTTCTCAACCTCGATAGCGTCCTTGATCAGGCGAGCCTCGGAGAGCGCCACAGCCAGCTCGGAGTCCAGCTTGTCAGCCTGCTCCAGCTCCACGCCGGTGTTGTAGCGGGAGGTGTCAACCAGCGCGTCAACAGCCGGGTCAACGTTGCGGACCAGGCGGATGTTCACGCCGCCCAGGCCCTGGTTGCCGGCGTTCTTGGTGATAGCAACCTCAAGCTCGGACAGGTCGCGGGTACGCAGACCGAAACGCTCGGAGAATTCCTTCAAGGTGGGGCGGGGGCCAACCCAGAACTCGCCGTAGCGTGCATCCGCGTAGAACTCTGCGGTGTCGCGGCCAGCCAGCGGACGGAAGTACAGGGTGACCTCGTGGTTGGAGCCGTTGTCGCCGGTACCCTCTTCGACGGGCTCGAAGATCAGCACAGCGTCGGGCTCGTGGTCGATGCCCAGACCGGTCTGGTGCGCAAACGCCGAGTGGGGGCGGAAGCGGTAGTCGCAGTCGTTGGAGCGGACCTTCAGCGGGCCTGCGGGCAGGACCAGGCGCTCGCCGGGGAATGCCTTGGAAATCTTGGCTCGGCGCTTGGCGGCGTAGTCTGCTACGGGCTCGCGGGTGTAGCCGTCATCTTCGGCAGGTGCCCAGTTTGCGGCAATGAATTCGGTAAACGCAGACGCCTTGGGGGTGCTGCGGTGGTCAGTCTTCTGAGCTTCGGTGCTCTTCTCGTTGTTCTCAGTCATGGGTTAATCATAGCTTCTTCACCACAGGTGGGCAGGTGTTTTAGCGCTTTTGACCATAAGAGAGGAGGTGGTGGGGCAGAATATATCTTTGACCTGCGACCGGGTGCCCAATATTGCGCCGCTGATATTGGTAGGGTTGAATCAGAAGAGTAGATGACATGCCTTAAAACCCCGCTGAGGTGGCGACGAACTAGCAGGGGCGGGGAAGGAGAGAATATGACGCAGACAGAACACCGAAATAGTGCACCGCTACATAACGCGCAGCAGGCACCGCAGCCCGCTGAATTGGGTGCGCCTGAAAACCTGAACCGCGCCGGGCGCTACGACCTGCATATTCACTCCGCTATTTCTGACGGCACGCAGAGCCTGACCGAGCTGGTGCCGCTGATTGCTCGCACCGGGTTGGCGGGGTTCGCGCTCACTGACCACGATACGACGGCGGGGTGGGCGCAGGCGGCTCAGCTGGCGGATGAGCACGGTCTGGATTTTCTGCCGGGTGCCGAGTTCT
>NZ_CALJRY010000010.1 GCF_937976295.1 uncultured Rothia sp.
GCGAGCGTAGGTACTGCCGTCCGAGAGGAAGATGCCGCGGTCGCGGCGGGGTCCAAGGTTTGACCTGCGGTGCCGACAGGGTTCGGCGGAAGCTGTGATGCTGCCTCCTGCACATCTTGAGCAAATGAGGCTACGTATGGGCTTCCGGAAGCAACCAGTGCTGTCGCCAGACTCGCAGAGACCACCTTACGGTTTCGTTTTCCCAAAGGTTGTCCTTGACTTTCTAATACGTTGTGAGTGAATAGATACCCAATCGCTAGGGCAGATTGGATATGCCTTCATCTATTCTACCGATTCGGCTTTTTCTTCATTACTCATTTTATCGCTTTCATACCAATCTTTGAGCTTCAAAATGTGCAAAGACCATCAACAATATCTTTTCATCACTTAGAAGCATCATTTCATGCACTTATGCGCAGAATTACGTTTTGCCTTATCAATACCGCTTTAGAACTTGCACTCCCCTATTTAAGTGACCTCGGGGCGAATTTAAGTGATTTTTCCCATGGGTGAAATTCGAGCGATTCTCATCAATATTTAGAGGCTAATACGTACCAATTATCCCTCCCGCACAGGCATCAACTTGCCCACAGTGCACAAAAACGCCCCGGTACAGATTCCCAAGAATCCGCACCGAGGCGCCTCTCAGCAGGGGCTACTCCCCCACTGCTACGTATTCAAGAACTAGCGCAGACCCAGGGGGCGTTCCATCGCCAGGGTCAGCAGCTCGCTAATCAAATCGGTGTAGGAAATACCGGTGTTCTCCCACATGGTCTTGTACATCGAAATCGGGGTGAAGCCGGGCATGGTGTTCACCTCGTTGATGATCAGGCGGCCATCCTCAGTGTAGAAGAAGTCCGCACGAGACAGACCCTCGCCGTCCAGCGCCAGGAACGCCTTCACAGCCAGCTCACGCAGGCGATCCTGCACATCCTGCGGCAGGTTCGCCGGGCACACGGTCACAGCGGAAGACTCAGAAACGTACTTTGCCTCAAAGTCGTAGAAGCCGTGGTCCTCGTCCACAACCT
This sequence comes from uncultured Rothia sp., assembly GCF_937976295.1. Lineage (GTDB taxonomy): Bacteria > Actinomycetota > Actinomycetes > Actinomycetales > Micrococcaceae > Rothia. The sequence goes on from NZ_CALJRY010000010.1 coordinate 1,029, forward strand.
CAATCTCGCCGGGGTAGGATGCACGAGGCATCTCGCCGTGGTGACCGTCGAGCACAGCGCACTCAATTTCGCGGCCCACAATACCCGCCTCAATAATGATCTTCGGGTCGTGGCGGCGCGCCTCCTCAATCGCGGGTACGAGCTCCTCCACCGAATCCACCTTGGTAATACCGAAGGAAGAACCCGCGCGAGTCGGCTTCACGAACATGGGGAAGCCCAGCTTCAGCACGCGCTCCAGAATCTGCTCGCGGTCCTCGTGCTCCCACTGGCGGTTGGTGATGACCTCGTAGGGGCCGACCTCCAGGCCAGCAGACTCGAAAGCGACCTTCATGAAGTGCTTATCCATACCCACAGCGGATGCGGTCACACCGCAACCCACGTAGTGCAGGTCAGCCATTTCCAGCAGACCCTGCACGGTGCCGTCCTCGCCGAAGGGGCCGTGCAGCAGCGGGAACACAACGTCCACCGGCGCGGTGTGGGTAACGTTACCCTCAGCATCCACCAGGGTCAGGCGGGAATCGCCGGCACCCATCGGCAGGAACACCTGCTGGGTGCCCTCGGGGAACTCTGCGGTACCGCGAGTGCCAGCGGTCAGCTCGGCGAGCTGCTGCTCATCGGTCAGGTACCAGCGGCCGTCACGGGTAATGCCGATAGTGATGACGTCGTAGGCGGTGCGGTCAATAGCGCCCAGAACGCCGGCAGCGGTAATGAGCGAAATCGGGTGCTCGGAGGAGCGGCCACCGCACAGCAGGGCGACGGTCTTCTTCTCGGTCATATATTTCTCCTAGTCAATGTTCCCCTACCCTCAGGTCCGGAAGGAGGAACAGCAATGCGTCAATAATCCTAACGCACGAATACCGCCGCGGTCACCGATGCGTTTCTCACGCACCGATTTCCGCAACGGTATCCGTCCTTGGATGTCTACATTCAATCTTCTTCTAGTATGTCCTGGCACACACCACTATTCAAGGGGTGCCAGCACGCCAGAAAGCTTCAAAACCTAGTGGCCCTCATGCTTGAGGCGGCGGCCCAGCAGCTGAGGCGCCAGCTCCTCAATGCCAATACGGCCCGAAAGCACAGCCACCACAGCCTCAACAATGGGCATCTCCACGCCGTGACGGCGAGCCAACTCAGCCACCACCGGCGCCGACTTAATCGACTCAGCGGTCTGGCTCATGTGCTCGTGCAGGCGGTCAGGGGTAATACCCTGAGCCAGCAGACGGCCCGCCGTGTGGTTACGAGACAGCGGCGAAGAGCAGGTCGCAATCAAGTCGCCCATACCGGCAAGACCGCTCATCGTCGCAGCCTCGCCGCCCAACGCCACCGCCAGGCGGGTAATCTCCGCCAGACCGCGAGTCATAATGGACGCCTTCGAGTTATCGCCGTAATTGCGACCCTCGCAAATACCCACGCACAGGGCAATCACGTTCTTCACCAGGCCGCCAATTTCGGTACCCACCACATCCGTGTTGGTGTACGGGCGGAAGTACCCGCACGCAATCGCGTGAGCAACAGACTCAGCCACCGGCAGGGTACGAGCCGCAACCACGGAGGCGGTGGGCTCCTCCCCCATGATTTCCTTCGCCAGGTTCGGGCCCGAGAGCACGCACACGCGGTGCGGAATATGACCGATCGCGCGCACATCAGCGCCACGCAGAGCCATAGCCTCTTCCAGCTCCTCGGTAATGACCTGCGACATGCGCAGACCCGTACCGGTCTCCAGGCCCTTCGCCAAAGACACCAGCATGGCGTTCGGCTCAATATAGCGGGCGAAGCTCTGCAACTGCGAACGCAGAACCTGCGCGGGCAGGGCAAGAACCACAATGTCGGCGCCGGTCAGCGCCGCCGGGGCATCCGCCGTGAAATGCATGTTGTCCGGCAGCTTCATTCCCGGAAAATAGCGGGCGTTCTCGCGGGTGCGCTCGCACTCAGCCATCACCTGCTCATCACGACCGATGAGGGTCACGCGAGTGTCATCGCCGCGCTCACGGGCAGCGTCCGCCGCAATCTTAGCGAAAGCGGTGCCCCAGCTACCGGCGCCGAGCACCGCAATAGACTGTACGGTTGCCGGAGGGGTAAATTCAGGGCTTGCTGCGGGGGTGCGTCCAAAGAAGGTCACGAAAACACCATCTTCCTTGTGAGGTCCTTGGATGAGGTCCTTGGGTGAGCCCCCTGATAGGCGCCCGGTCGGGCACCTATCGGGGGCTCTCAATAATTCCCAGCGGGACTACTACTTTTCGTCCGGTTCGCCGAGCGCGCCACCGACCGGACCGGAGGGGGTGCCGGGGGCTTCACGACGCTTAGTGCGCGGGTTCCAACGACCCTCAGGAGCCTTCTCGCCGCGGATCTTCTCCAGCTCGGCGGTAATAGCATCCAGCATGGCGTCGGTGACCACGCCCAGTTCGGTGCGGGTGTGCTTAGCCTCGGGGCTGGCGTCCTCAACGAGGGAGGCGATGTCCAGCGCCTTACCGACCTTCACGCGGACGGTCTTGCGCGGGAACAGCGAAATCTTACGCTTCTCCTTCACGCGGCCGTCCTCGCCGGCCTCATCTACGTAACCGAGAATCTGCTCGTCCCCCCAGTGCGCCACCGGGAAGACGGGCGCACCGGTCGCAAGAGCCAGACGAGCCGCGCCAGTACGCGCCTGCATGGGCCACAACTGCGGATCGTGGGTGGTGGTGCCCTCCGGGAAAATTATGACGGCACCGCCAGCCTCAACAATCTTGCGGGCAGTAATCAGGGACTTACGCGCATCCACCGAACCGCGAACCACGGGAATATGCGCGAGCTTGCGCATAATGTAGCCGAGCACGGGAGCGCGGAAGAGCGAATCCTTCGCCAAGAAGCGCGGCAGGGCGCCCTCAACGAAAGCAGGGAAAGCCACGGTCACCGGGTCAAGCTCGGTGGTGTGGTTAGCCACGATAATGTACCCGCCGCTCTTGGGCAGGTTCTCACGGCCGGCAATCTCAACGCGTGCGATGAGCATGTACAGCCCGCGCGCAGCGTTACCGAGCACCTTGTACAGAGCATCGCCGGAGGCGGTGGGCTCAATCTCAGGCAGAGCCTGCTTTCCCTGCTGTCCGCTCACTAGTCCTGAACCTCAACTTCCTCGGGCTCAACAACGACGATTGCGGCATCGGGCTTGGGAGCCTTCGGCGCCTTGCGTGCCAGCACCTCAAAGTTGGCGCCCAGGCCCTTGAGCTTCTCCTCGAAGTTCTCGTAGCCGCGAGCAATCAGCTCAACACCGCTTACGTGAGAGGTGCCCTTAGCCGCCAGAGCAGCAATGATGTGGGAGAAGCCGCCGCGCAGGTCCGGAACCTCAATGTCGGCACCGGTCAGCGGGGTGGGGCCAGAAATAATAGCGGAGTGGCCGTAGCTCTTACCCTCGAAACGGCAGGGTGCGCCGCCCACGCAGTCACGCATGACGACAATATCTGCGCCCATCTGCTTCAGGGCGTTGGTGAAGCCGAAACGCTCCTCGTACACGGTCTCGTGCACAATGGACGCGCCCTTAGCCTGGGTCAGCGCCACAACGAGGGGCTGCTGCCAGTCGGTCATGAAGCCGGGGTGCACGTTAGTCTCGAAGACGATGGGCTTCAGCTGAGCACCGGGGGTGCGCTGAGCCGGGTGGGTGAAGCGGATACCCTCGGCGGTCACCTCGTACAGGCCGCCCATCTTGCGGAACTGGTTCAGGAACGCGGTCATATCCTTCTGAGCTGCGCCGCGCACGAAAATGTCACCGCCGGTAGCCAGAGCCGCAGAAGCCCAGGAAGCGGACTCGTTACGGTCGGGCAGGGAGGTGTGATCGTAGCCGGTCAGCTCATCCACGCCCTCAATGACGATGGTGCGGTCCTCGTTGATGAAGATGATGGCGCCCATCTTCTGCAGAACAGCAATCAGGTCAACAATTTCGGGCTCAATCGCTGCATTGCGCAAGATGGTCTTACCCTTAGCGCGCACGCCGGTGAGCAGAACCTGCTCGGTAGCGCCCACAGAGGGGTAGTTCAGCACAATCTCTGCACCCTTCAGGCCCTCTTCGGGAACGATCAGGGTGGTGCCGGTTTCGTCGTCCTTCTCAACGACTGCGCCGAACTTGCGCAGTGCAGACATGTGGTAGTCGATGGGTCGGTCACCGATCTTGCAGCCACCCAGGTTGGGGATGCGTGCGGTACCGAGGGTGTGCAGCAGCGGGCCCACCATCAGAATCGGGATACGGGAGTTACCACCGAAGAGATGAATCTCCTCTGCATTCTTTGCAGCGGTGGTTGCATCCTGTGCGGGGTTGAGGGTCAGAACACCAGCTTCGCGGTCGTAGTCGACCTTTGCGCCGTGCAGCTCCACGAGGGTGGTAACGATTTCGACATCGCTCAGGTCAGGGACGTTACGCAGGGTCGAGGGGGTCGAACCGTGCAGTGCTGCGACCATCGCCTTGGGCACCAGGTTCTTGGCGCCTCGAACGTGGACCTCGCCAACGAGCGGAGTGCCACCTTCAATGCGAAGCTTGCTGATGTTCTCAGTCATTAAAAATCCTTTGTGGAGTCGGCTGGTTTATGCCGAACTTTAACAGTGTGCCGATGCGCCGCGTTCTCATACGCTCATACGTGCCGTGCCCTCTGCCGGTAGCGGGGTGAAACGGGCGCATATATTCATCATTATTCTAAGCCCTGCGTAAAGGTGCTCCAAACACCGAAGAGCCTTTGGAACTCGTGACTGGGATTTTGCTCCGTTGTGTGTGTGATAAACCGCTCTGACCCCCCCCCAGATTCAGTGCCGGAAAAACAAAAAGATACACAAACATTCACACTAATGCAAACATTTTCTGGTTCTTCGCCGAAATTTGACGCCAGTTTCGTCTTTTTGACGCACGAATTTGAACTTGAGAGTAACCTCACCCCTACAATAACGTGCACACTCGTGCCTGCTGAAGAGAGCCTCCACTCTCAAGGAGGAGCCAATCAGCTCTCAATTGCGGCATCGGCGCCGGCATCGCCGTTGCTCCATGCAGTACGGAGCCTCACGGCAGCGAACGGGCGTGCATTCACTGCATACAACTTTGCGATGATGCCCAACCACAACAGTTCGGCTTCCTGCTTCACTTCAACTTCAAAAATTCACTGCAACTTCAAAAATTCACCTCAACATCACCGTAAATATTCGAAAGTCAACTAAAAACCAGGGCACATCGCAACCAACCACAGGTCACTTCGCGGCTGCATCCGCGAACTACCGAAGGACCCAATATGACACATCACAATACTGCATCAACCATTTCGCGCCGTCGCCTCGTACAGGGTGCGGCATGGAGCGCCCCCGTTATCCTCGCCAGCGCAACCGTCCCTGCATGGGCGGCAAGCGGCGAGCCCACCTGCGCCCCCGCCCTGACCCTCAAGCCGACCGCAACCGGCTTCGACGACAAGGCCGGCGCATACACCGAATGGCTCGTTCCTGAAGGCGTTGGACGAGTCCGCTTCGACCTCGTGGGAGGTGCCGGCGGTGCCGCATCCTCCTTCACCCCCAGCTACCTAACCGACGTCACGAACGCATCCCTAGCTGGCGGCGGTGCCGGCGCGCAGCTCAGCGGCGTTCTGGCGGTCAAATCCGGCGATATCCTGCGCGTCTGGGCGGGTAACGGCGGCGTCGGTTCGGCAGCCGGCGCGCAGCCCGCACTCGGCGGCGAAGGCTACGCAGCGGGCGGCGACTCCACCGGCTCCAGCACCGCAACCGGCACAGCGCAGGTAGTGGGTACTAACAGCGGCTACGTGTACGGTGCATCCGGCGGCGGCTCCTCCGCGGTCGAGCTCGTCCGCGACGGCGCAGTCACCGTCGTAGCCGTTGCGGGTGCAGGTGGCGGCGGCGCACAGCTGGGAACCCTCACCACCCACCAGAGCTTCTTCGATACCCAGCCCAAGGATCAGCTGAACCCGGCACTGCGCGTGGCACTGGACAGCCGCGACGCATCCACCACCGCAGGCGGCAGCGCAGGCGGCGACCTGGGCACCGACAACACCGGTCAGGGCGGCATGCTCATGGCAAGCCCCTACCAGGAATTCAAGCCCCTGGAAGAGGACGACAAGACCCTCGACATGCGTTTCGTGGTCACTGGCGGTACCGCCGGTCGCTCCGGCGTCGCGGGTACCCTCGGTGAGGCATTGATCGGCGTCCTCGACGAGAACAACGAGCTGAAGCTCCTGCCCATGTCCGAGCCCTGGTTCGATTCGTACAGCTTCCCGCGCTACTACCGCTACGAGGGCGACTCTGTGTATGAGGGCGAGAAGGGCACCGGCGGTGCGGATGCTACCGGCTCCTACCGCGGTAAGGGCGGCTCCGGCGCTCTGCTCTCCCACACCTACGGCAAGCTCTCCCTCACCACCGTTGCTTCCGGCGGAGGCGCCGGCTACGGCGGCGGCGGCGCAGGCCTGAACATCTGGACCGTCGGTGCGTACCGCGAGGGCGTTTTCGGCCGTCAGGTGCAGTTCGAGAGCGAAGGCAACATCTACTCGCTCAGCTCTCTGAGCAGCGGCGGCGGCGCAGGCGGCAGCTACATTAACCACGAGGTGGTTTCTGATTTCGCTCTTGCCACCGCGCAGAACGCAAACCCGACCGCGGGCGTGCGCTCCCCCGGTTCGGCGGCGCTGTACAGCTGCACCGAGAACGCGACCCTGAAAACCCCCATCACTGAGGGTGCCTAAGCTCTAGGTCGTACATAAATGCGCCTCCCCGGAAGCAGATGCTCCGGGGAGGCGCATTTATATGTGTACCGCTATATATGCCACGGTTTTTGGGTGCGGAAAAGCTCGAAGGCGACGACCGATTCAGTCGCCGCCTTCGAGCTTTATATCTCTAAGTTTTAGAGTTCCCTACTTAGAGCTCCTGAGTGCGGGGCATCCAGGAGGGGCGCTTCGCCTCGTACGCCTCAATAGCCTCGAGGTTCTGCAGGGTCAGACCAATATCGTCCAGGCCCTCCATGAGGCGCCAGCGCACGTAGTCGTCAATCTCGAAGGGAACAACCAGCGCGCCCACGGTCACGGTTTTGGATTCCAGGTCAACGGTGATCTCGGTGCCGGGCTCGTGCTCCAGCGCCTTCCAAATCAGCTCAATATCGTCCTGTGCAACCTGCGCGGTGACCAGGCCCTGCTTACCGGAGTTGCCGCGGAAAATATCGGCAAAACGAGCAGAAATAACGACCTTGAAACCGTAGTCGCGCAACGCCCACACGGCGTGCTCACGGGAAGAACCGGTACCGAAGTCCGGGCCCGCAACCAGCACGCTACCGTGCTTGTAGGGCTCCTGGTTCAGGATGAACTCGGGGTCCTTACGCCAGTTAGCGAAGAGGGCATCATCGAAGCCGGTCTTGGTCACTCGCTTGAGGTAGACGGCGGGAATGATCTGGTCGGTGTCAACATTCGAAGAACGCAGCGGCACGCCAATGCCGGTGTGCTTAATAATGGGTTCCATAATGGCTCCTTAGCTATAGCGGCGTGCTAGGCCACGACGTCGGACGGGGCGGACAGGGTACCGCGCACAGCGGTTGCGGCGGCAACCACCGGGGAGACCAGGTGGGTGCGGCCACCCTTGCCCTGGCGGCCCTCAAAGTTACGGTTCGAGGTGGAGGCGCAACGCTCACCGGGCGCCAGCTGGTCGGGGTTCATGCCCAAGCACATGGAGCAGCCAGCAAAGCGCCAGTCGGCACCGAAGTCCTTGAAGACCTTGTCCAGGCCTTCTGCTTCTGCCTGCGCGCGGACCTTCTGGGAGCCGGGCACGACCATCATGCGTACGTTCTCGGCGATGGTGCGGCCACGCACGATGTCCGCCGCGGCGCGCAGGTCCTCGATGCGGGAGTTGGTGCAGGAGCCCAGGAAGACGACGTCCACGGGGATTTCCTTCATGGGGGTTCCCGCCTCCAGGCCCATGTATTCGAGGGCGCGTTCTGCTGCGACCTTGTCGTTCTCATCCTCAAAATCGTCCGGGGAGGGAACAGCGCGGCTCAGCGGAATACCCTGACCGGGGTTGGTACCCCAGGTGACGAAGGGTTCGAGCTCGTCAGCGTTGATGAAGATTTCCTTGTCGAAGACGGCACCTTCGTCGGTGGGCAGGCTCTTCCAGTACTCGACTGCCTTGTCCCACTCTTCACCCTTGGGTGCGTGCTGGCGGCCCTTGATGTACTCGAAGGTGGTCTCGTCGGGGGCGACCATGCCGGCACGTGCGCCCGCCTCAATGGACATGTTGCACATGGTCATGCGGCCCTCCATGGAGAGGGAGCGGATTGCGGAGCCGCGGTATTCGAGCACGTAGCCCTGACCGCCGCCGGTGCCAATCTGCGCGATGACGGCGAGGATGATGTCCTTGGCGGTCACGCCGGGCTTGAGGGTACCTTCAACATTGATTGCCATGGTCTTGAAGCGTGCCAGGGGTAGGGTCTGGGTTGCCATGACGTGCTCCACCTCGGAGGTGCCAATACCGAACGCGAGAGCGCCGAACGCACCGTGGGTGGAGGTGTGGGAGTCGCCGCAGACGATGGTCATGCCGGGCATGGTCAGACCGAGCTGCGGGCCGACCACGTGCACGATGCCCTGTTCCTCGTCGCCGAGGGAGTGGATGCGCACGCCGAATTCCTTGGCGTTGCGGCGCAGGGTCTCGATCTGGGTGCGGCTGGTCAGGTCGGCGATGGTGCCGAAGATGTTGTCGGTGGGGGTGTTGTGGTCCTCGGTGGCGATGGTCAGATCGAGGCGGCGCAGGGGGCGGTTCTCGATGCGCAGACCTTCGAATGCCTGGGGCGAGGTCACTTCGTGCAGTAGCTGCAGGTCGATGTAGAGCAGGTCGGGCTTGCCGTTTTCACCGGGGACGACGACGTGTGCGTCCCAGACTTTTTCTGCCAGGGTGCGCGGACGGGTGCCCGCGGTGGTTGCGTTCTGTTCGCTAGTCATGCTTTCTCCTGCTTGATGCGTTCCTACGGTGGATGCGTTCGGTGTGATGCGTGCCGCTGGTTTTGGGGATTGAGAGGCGGATTATGTACCCGATGGGACCCTCAAACCGGTATTTCCCTGCGGCGTGTCGCACATTTTTTCACGGATTCTTAGCCTGTGAGACGGCCTAGAAACACCCCGAACCAGCGAGTGTTTTTGTGTGGGTTTATTCTATGACTCCAGGGTAATTTTGCGGGATTATCCGCATTTTTCTGCGACTTTTCGCATATTTTCACCCATAAACCCACATAAACACTTATTATGAAAAGCTCATAATTTATCCCGTAGGGGGTGATTCCATCTTCAACTCTGCACCCAAAAGAGTCCATGAAGTCCGGGGTATCTTTCATATTCTGAGATAGAATATAAGAATGACTCCTTCCGCATCACGTTTTAACGCACACGGAATGCGTCACCCCAACGCATCCACACACCACAACACACCGGTTGTCGACCCCGTCAAGCCGCCCGAACACATGGCCGCCGACGAGCAGATGGTAGAGGTACACTCCCACGGCTCCTCCGGCGTTGGCGTGCTCGACAAGGCGACCCTCATCCTTGACTGCCTCGAGGCAGGACCCGTATCTCTGGGCGACCTCGTCAAGGCAACCGGCCTGGCGCGCCCCACCGCGCACCGCCTCGCCGTGGCGTTGGCACATCACCGCCTCGTAGCCCGCGACGTGCAGGGACGCTTCATGCTCGGCCCCCGTCTGACCGAACTCGCCTCCGCCACCATTTCTGATGAGCTCATCACCGTGGCAGACCCGATTCTGCAGAAGCTCAGCCTCGAAGCTGACGAGTCCACCCAGCTGTACCGCCGCCAGGGCGACTGGCGCGTGTGCGCTGCGACCGCCGCACGCCCCTCCGGCATGCACGAATCTATTCCGGTCGGTACCCAGCTGTCCATGCAGGCTGGCTCCGCCGCCCAGGTGCTGCTGGCGTGGGAAGACCAGAACCGCATTGTTGAAGGCCTGCGCGATGCGCACTTCAGCGCCGCCATGCTCGCAGCTGTGCGCCGCATCGGCTGGGCGCAGTCCGTGGGTGAGCGCGAGCGCGGTACCGCCTCGGTGTCCGCTCCGGTGCGCGCTCCCGGCGGCAAGGTGATTGCGGCTGTCTCTATCTCTGGCCCGATTGATCGCATGACCCGCCAGCCGAACCGCAACTACCCCGAGCTGGTTGTCAAGGCCGCTCAGGCGATTACTGACGGTTTGCGTGAGCTTTCTGCTTCTCACTCAGCATCGGATGCTGAGGAAAGCTAAGGCTCTGTTGTAGATAGTTTTATCGAAAAGAATCCCTCCCCGCCTCATTGAGGTGGGGAGGGATTCTTTTACGCGCTCTTAGCCTGATGCGGCTTATTCCGATGCGGTTTTTGAGCTGATATGCCGCTAAATATTCAGCGCCTTGCGGTAGGCGGTGAGGCGCTTAGCTTCCAGCTGCACCGGGGCGACCACGCAGGACTGTACCGCCTTCTCAACGCCGGTCTGCAGCCGGCCGCGCAGCTTCCGTGCGTAGTAGCGTGAGCCCATGGCGGTGAGCAGCCTGCCCACACCCGCCGAGGCGATGCCGAGGAGTATGCCCAGCAGCAGAAGCAGGGTCGGCAGGGGCACCGGGGAGCCTTCGGGAGTCGGGGCGGGCGGCAGTTGAATCTGCAGGTACGCCATGCCGGAGATGAGGGTCAGCCAGCCGACACCTACCAGGGCGCTCAGTAGCGCGATCCACTGCAGGGTATTGAAGATGACCCAGGGAGCGCGGGTGCGGCCCAGACCGTAGTCGATGCGCACCATGTCGCGTTCGAGCAGTTCGGGTAGCTCCGCCTCGCGGGAGAGGGCGGCTTCCTTCATGCTGCGCTTCCACGGCTCGTCGATGCGGGCCGCCATCTGCTTGCTGTATTGGCGCACGGCGTTTGCCATGCCCGCCTTCTGCGCGGCGCTCAGCGGCGGTAGCGAAGATGCCACCAGCTCGGGCGCATTCTCGCTCTCGGAGCCGAGCATGCCCGCGGGCTTCTCAGCCTTGGAGGAGCTCTTCTTCTCATCCTGCTGCCCCAGGTGCAGTCGGCGCAGGGGGTCGGCTTTCAGGCGGCTCATCCAGCGGGTGAGGATCCAGCCGGTGTGCTGGCCTGCGGTGCGGCGGTAGGAGGCGGTTGCTGCCTGCAAAACCTGTTCTGCCTGGCTGGAGGTGTAGCATGCCTTCACGAGCTTCTGTTCCGCTTCGAGGGCGTAGGCTCCGGCGAGCACGGTCCCCTCTCCCCCGGCATAGGCGCGCAGCTGGGATGCGGTGGCGCGTAGCTGCGCGTCGGTTCGCTGCAGGGACAGGCTCTTGGCGGCGGCTACCTGGGCGAGCAGGTCGCGAAGCACCTCGACGCCCTCACCGGTTCGCGCGGAGACGGCGAGGGGTGCGGCGAGCAGGTGCGCTTCGGTGCCCTCAGCCTGGAGCAGGCGGGTGAGGGATGCCAGCACGGCGGGCACCTCGGCGGGTGCGAGCTTGTCCGCCTGGTTGAGCACGCAGAGCGCCTGCGCGCCGGAGGTGGCAAGCGGCACCATGAAGTCTCGGTGGATGACGGCGTCGGCGTATTTTTGGGGGTCGACAACCCAGACGAGTACGTCCACGTAGCGCATCATGCGGGCGGCGAGGTCGCGGTTGGTGGTGGTGACCGAGTCGAAGTCGGGCATGTCCAGCAGAATCAGGCCGCCGGTGCGGGTGCGCATTTCGCCGCGTCCGCCTACTGCGCGGCGGATGCGGTTGAAGAGTCCGGGTGCCGGTTCGGTGACGGCGTTGGGTGCCACCGCTCCCCCGGCTGCTTCTCCCCCACCTGTTGCTCCCCCGACTGCTTCTCCTTCGGCGGCGAGCGCCTGAGTTTGCGGGTAGACGCGCTTGTCAATGCCGAGCCAGTCGAGCAGTTCTTCGCTGCCTTCCGCCTCCCAGATTGCCGCTTGCACGGTGGAGGTGGTCGGGCGCGTGGGTGCGGAGAGGGCAATATTCTGCCCGGCGATGGCGTTGAATAGCGTGGATTTGCCGCTGCCGGTCGCGCCGAAGAAGCCGATGACGGTGTGTTCGGTGGAGAGCTCGCGGCGCTGGCTGAGGCGTTCGAGGGTTTCGGCGGCGTCGAGCAGGACGGTTTCGGGGACTCGTCCTTCACCGTAGCTGATGGCTTCCTTTAGGGATGCGACGGAGCGCGCGAAGGGCGAGGTCGCCACGGCGGGGGTGGTGCCGGGGGTGGCGCCTCGCTCGGTATGGCGCTCAGCGGGTTTGTTCTCGGGGGTAGTCATAGTGCGTTTTTCTTCGTCTGTGGTGCGCTTCTGGTGGTGCGTTGTGGAGATGATCTGATGACAGGCGGTTGAGCGCGCTGCCCCGACTACGCTGTAGCCGACCAGGGGGCCTGAGCGCCCTGTGTCTGCGCCCCCTTTGCCTGGGCAGCTTGGCTCTGCGCGCTCATCTCCGCGGCGATTTTCTGCACCTGCTCGGCGGCGCGGTGAATGTCCTCAGCCTCAGCCTGCGGGTCGGTTTCTTCCAGCACGGCGGTGAAGGGCTGAGCGTGCTCGGTGAGCAGATCCGCCATGCGTTCGAGCAGGTCGGTGCGGGCGCGGGTCGCCATACGGCGCACCGCATCTTCACCAAAGATAGACTCGAGCAGCTTGGTGCCGACCACGCCGCTACCGCCGGCAATACCCGCCTCAATACCGGTAATGCCGCCGGTGAGGCTGAACGCGGCGACCATGAGCATCACGGCGGTGGCGTTCACGCCCAGGGAGAGAAAACGGGCACGTTTGCGCTTGTCGGCGCCTTCTTCACGGATCATTTCGAGGACTGAGCCCTGCCAGAGGCGAATCTGCTCGGCAACGGCTGCAGAGAAAATGTCCTCGGCGGACTGCATTTTACCCTTCGCATCGCCGTCCACATTCTGTGCGGGTGCGGCAGATACAGCCTGCGGCGCAACTGCAACAGCCTGCGGCGCATCAAGGCGCGCCAGCAGGGAGCGTCCGGCGCGGCTGGCACGCCAGCGGGTGCGGGTGTTTTCGGAGGCGCGGGCGGCCGCATCCAGCACGACGGCGTGGATGCCGCTTTCGAGGGCGTCTTCTACCTTCTGGGCGGCGGCGGGCTGACCTCGCAGTGCGGAGCCGACTCGGTCGCGCAGGCGACCGATGGTGCTGTCGAGGGAGCGGAAGAAGTCGCCGGTTCCCACGAAGTCGTGCCAGCGCGAGAGCACTTCGCCGCGCAGCAGGGAGCCGTCAGAGAGGGCGCCGTCGATAGTAGTCAGCGCATCCTCGTATTCTTCGGCGGCGATGGCGGCAAGCGAGTGGTGCGCCGCCTGCTGGCGTGCCTGTTCGTCGGCGAGCACCTGCAGGTTACCGGCGAGGGTTTCGACGGCACCGGCGAGGGTCTGCCGGGCGATGGCGGCGCGGGCGGGTGCGTCGGCGCCGAGTTCGCGGATCCACAGGGTCAGCGGGGCAAGGCTGACGGGGGCGAGCATGCCGCTTTCGTCGCGCGGCTGTTCGGTGACGGTGTGAATCAGTACGGCGTGGATTCCGGCCTCGTCGAGCATGCGTCGCAGGTCGTTTTCGATAGCCTCTTCGTCGCCTTCGGGCACGCGATTGAGCACCACGGCAATGGCGATGGAGCGTGCGGCCGCTTCGTGGAGCAGTTCCCAGGGCACCGCGTCGGCGTAGCGGTTGGCGGTGGTGACGAAGAGCCACAGGTCAGCGGCGGAGAGCAGTTCCTTGGCGAGGGTGCGGTTTTCCTCAGAGACGGAGTCGATATCGGGCGCGTCAATGAGCGCAATCCCCTGCGGTAGCGCCGAGGTGGTAATAGGAATGAGGGCACGCGCAATCTTCGGGTCGAGACCGGGTAGCGCCTGCGATCCGGCGTTCATGCCGGAGGTGCGGGTGCGCGGCAAGGTGGGCAGGAAGCGTTCGGGTGACAGCGCCGCCTCGTCTTCTGCGCGGTGCAGGAGAACGGGGTGGCGGGTGGTGGGCCGAATCGCGCCGGACTGGGTGAGCGGCTCGCCGAGCAGGGTGTTGACGAGGGTGGATTTGCCGGCGCCGGTGGAGCCTCCGACCACGATGGTGAGGGGGTTGTCGACGCTGGCGCTGCGCGGCAGGATGTAGTCGTCGAGTTGGCGTGCCATGGCGGCGAGCAGGGTACGCGCGGTGGCGGTGCCCTGTTCGGCGGTGCCGTCGTGGGCGACGGCGTAGGGGGTGCCGGGGGTTTCGCCGGCTTCTACATCGAGCGGGAGGGGGATTCGAGTGAGCAGTTCGCGAGCTGCTTTGAGCTGCGCATAGTCGGTGGTAGTCACAGCGCTATTGTCCCATAGGGTGCATCTGCTTTATGCCATGCGTGGGCGTTGTGGTGGGCACGTTGCGACTGCGGGGAGTTTGGCGGCTCGTACTGAGGTGTTTTTGAGGGGTGTTTGAACAACTCTGAGGGGTTGTTTTAGTACCTTTGAGTTGTGGTGCAATAACTCCAATATGAGATTGATTCGCTCAAGAGAAGATTGAAAAATCCCTAAGTTTCTAGGGGAAACAGCAGATTTTAATGCGGTTATCCCAAACACATTGGTACGTTTTATAACCCGCATAAAACGGGCAAATATTAAGATTTGATAACTTTTTACGCTCAGGGGCAGATATGGTCTTTTCGAACCTAAAAGTACGCTTAGAATCATTGAGCACGACACCCAGGCAGGTCATAACCACACCGATTCCCTCAGGAGGCTTCTGGCCTGCCCTTTCTATTGCATCCGTACTCACCGCGGTATGCCACACATCGGGAACGCTCACCGAACCTCACGCAACTGCATGCAAAATTTATTGCCGTTGGGGTTCACTGCATCCGAGCTACCCGTTATTGCCTGCCCGTCTTTACTCTTGCGAAAGGTTGCGTATGTTCGGTTCGCTGTCACGCCGCCATCTTCTTGCTCTTTCTTCCGGAGCAGCATTGAGTGCACTCGCAAGCGCCTGCAGCCCCGCCGTTTCTCGCCCTCAGCCGATTAGCGGATCTTCTCCCGCTAGCACCGAACCGGCGCCTCAAAGCACCCAGACCCAATCTGCAACCACCACGCGCAGTATTACGTACGCTGAGCCTCTGCCTGCATCGGCTCTGGATGGTCGCGGACCGGCTCTTCTGCCGGATCAGTTCTTTGAGCGTTCCGGAGACTTCTCGAACGGCACCCTGAGTCATCGAGCCGTCAATGTCCCCCGCCCCACCATGCCCCCGGAAGCTAAAGAGCGCACCGTTGAGGGCCTGCACGCTTTCCTGCAGTACTGGGGTGCGGCACAGAACTATATGCTCCTCACCGGCGACACCGACCCCTTCATGAATCTGCCCGGCCAAGAGCACTTCAGCAACATGGCGCAGATGTACCGCGATATTTACCGCTACAACATCGGCTGGCTGGTCTCTAAGAACAACCACCCCATGTGCATTAACCTGAGCTCCCCGCAGCCGGTGCCCGCCACCGAGCAGGACGTCTACTGCTGGAAGGCAACCCTGAAGGTGGATGAGAACGCGTTCCTGTTCAACCAGGAAACCCGTCAGCGCGAGCAGCTCACCGGCATCTACGGCAGCAACCAGAAGGCGGACGCTTACGTCTACTTTGGCGAAGAGGGCTGGCAGATGCTGGAGGATCCGAAGTCTTCCCCGAGCGCTACCGCCACCCCTGCGGCTAACGCTACACCGTCCACGAATACTCCGAGCGCCCAGCCGACCCCGAATGAGGGCACCTCGTCTAAGGCGGCTCGTTATATTCGAGGCTCAGCCTAAAACTTCTTTGCATCCGTGCCTCAAAGAACCCGTCATATTGGGTGATATGAGGCACGGATGAGGGCTTTTATTTGTGTGCCACGCGTGAAATCTATAGGCTAGGGCTAGATGAGGTCCGCCCATTGTCGCCTCAATACGCCTCCGCCCGTCCCGCGGGTGACTGTTTCGCCGCCTCCGATGGGGGTGTGATGTTAGGCTGAGGACTAGGGCGTGAGCTCTTCACCTATCACCGATACTTCCGCATCACAGCACATTCAAGGGGATCATATGATTCACAGCCGCCGCCACTTTATTGCGCTCACGGGCACCGCCGCCCTGGGCGCGATGCTTGCCGCTTGCGGTTCCAAAAAGACTGCGGAGGCGACCGCCTCCCCCACTCCTTCCGCTTCGATTGCGGGTGCCTACGATAACCTGTCGGGCGAGTTGAAGTGGACCAAATTTATTCCCGGTAATGGCGCTACTCCGATGAGTAGCACCGACCCGGAAACCGGTCAGGTGTACACGATTGAGCCGACCGCTGGTCCGGCAAGCGTGGATTCTAAGGCGAGCTTCGTGCCCATCCCCGTTGAGGATGAGAGCATGTATGAGAAGAACGCCCGTAGCCTACGCGCCACTTTCGCGTATTTTGCGGCGGCGGTGAACTACGCCCGCATGACCGGTGATCCCGGTCCGGCTCTGCAGGTGGTGCATGAGCATAATTCTGTTCAGCGTGCTTCTTTGGAGAAGCTGCGTGCGTTCTATGCGACTGGCACGAGCTGGCTGGTGGGTGGCGAGTGGACTTTCCGTCTGACCGATAAGCAGCCGACGACCCGCGGTACGAAGTATTCGTGGGCGTGTACTGTTACTCAGGCGCACGGTCTGCAGGTTGAGAAGGCGACCAATACGACCAAGCCCCTGGAGGACACTGAGGCCCGGGAGATTACCGCCCTGTACGCTGAGTACGATGAGGAGGCGAAGCGCTGGTTGGTGATTTCGCCTCAGCAGTACGATCCCGCGTTGACTCCGAAGCCGACGCAGACTCCGCGCGCGCATCCTTCGTCGACCTATACCCCGACGGTGACTGATGACAGCACCGTGGCGGCTAATGGCGGCGCGAACACTGGCA
>NZ_CALJRY010000011.1 GCF_937976295.1 uncultured Rothia sp.
ACGCAGAGAAGCACGTGCGTGAGCTGGTGGAGAAGATTGCGAAGGAGCAGCCGGAGTCCCGTATTGGCGCGCTGTACAACTCCTTCATGGATGTTGAGAAGATTGAGGCGGACGGCCTGGAGCCGCTGCTGAAGGAAATCGCCCCGATCCTGAAGTCGGCAACCCCCACTCACCTGGCTGTGGCCCTGGCGTTGCTGTCTCGTGCGGGTCTGCCGCAGCTGTTCGCCTGGTACACCAGCAACGACCCGAAGGACCCGAAGAATTACACGTTCTTCCTGTACCAGTCGGGTCTGGGCCTGCCGGATGAGTCGTACTACCGTGAAGAGAAGCACGAGCAGGCGTGCGCGGCGTACGTTGAGCATATTGCCCGCATGTTTGAGCTGACCGGTCTGGCTGAGGGCTTCGGCCTGACTCCGGAGCAGGCGGCTCAGGTGGTGTTCACCCACGAGTCGGAGCTGGCTCGCCTGCACTGGAACGTTGTGGAGAACCGTGACGCTGAGGCGACCTACAACCCGTACCAGGCAACCGAGCTGGATGAGAAGTTCCCCGGTTTCCCGTTCTCCCAGTGGCTGCTGGCGCTCGGTGCTGACCCGCAGACCCTGGGCCAGGTTATTGTGGCTCAGCCGTCCTTCTTTGAGGGTGCGGCGAAGCTGTTCACCTCCATCCCGCTGATGTGCTGGAAGCTGTGGGCTATGTGGACTGTTCTGCGTTCGCGTGCGCCGTTCATGTACGACGAGCTGGTTCAGGAGAGCTTCAACTTCTACGGCAAGACCCTCTCCGGTACTCAGCAGATTCGTGAGCGCTGGAAGCGCGGCGTGGGCGCCGTCGAGAAGGCTCTGGGTGAGGAGATCGGCCAGGAGTACGTGGCTGTGCACTTCCCGCCTTCGCATAAGGAGAAGATGCTGGTTCTGGTCGGCAACCTCCTGGAGGCGTACCGCGAGTCTATCGAGTCGCTGGACTGGATGACTGAGGCAACCCGCGAGAAGGCGCTGGAGAAGCTGTCGAAGTTCGTCACCAAGATCGGTTACCCCGATAAGTGGCGTGACTTCTCCGCACTGGAGCTGGTGCCCGGTGACCTGTTTGAGAACCTGCGCCGTACCGGTGCGTTTGATGCTGACTGGCTGATTGCCCGTAAGGGTCAGCCGGTGGATAAGTCGGAGTGGCTGATGACTCCGCAGACCGTGAACGCGTACTACATGCCGCCGGCGAATGAGATTGTGTTCCCGGCAGCGATTCTGCAGCCACCGTACTTCAACCCGGATGCTGACGATGCGGCGAACTACGGCAATATCGGCATGATTATTGGCCACGAGATTGGTCATGGTTTTGACGATCAGGGTTCCCGCTACGACGGCGATGGCAAGCTGGAGAGCTGGTGGACCGAGGAGGATTACGCGAAGTTCAAGGAGCGTACCGCAGCGCTGGTGGAGCAGTACAACGCGTACGTTCCGGTGGGTCTGGACCCGAAGTTCCACGTGAATGGTGAGCTGACTCTGGGTGAGAACATTGGTGACCTGTCCGGCATGTCGATTGCGTTGAAGGCGTACCGCCTGGCTTTGAAGAAGCAGGGTATCGAGTCGCTGGCTGACGCACCGGTGATTGACGGTATGACTGCTATTCAGCGTTTCTTCTTCTCGAATGCTCGCGGCTGGTGCACGAAGTCCCGCCCGCAGCATGCTGAGGTGATGATTTCGGTGGATCCGCATTCGCCGGATGAGTTCCGTGTGAACGGTGTGGTGCGCAATATCGACGAGTTCTATGAGGCGTTTGGCGTCTCTGAGGGCGATGCACTGTACCTGGCTCCGGAGGAGCGCGTGCGCATCTGGTAGCATCCTGATAAGGGTATATGCT
This sequence comes from uncultured Rothia sp., assembly GCF_937976295.1. Taxonomy (GTDB): domain Bacteria; phylum Actinomycetota; class Actinomycetes; order Actinomycetales; family Micrococcaceae; genus Rothia. The sequence continues at coordinate 1,852 of NZ_CALJRY010000011.1, forward strand.
TTATTGCGTATATAAGTGAGGCGCCCGCCTCGTGGGTTTATTCCA
>NZ_CALJRY010000012.1 GCF_937976295.1 uncultured Rothia sp.
TTGAATACTGGCCTCCTCGGTTGACCCCGCTGGGATCCGTACGCGACCGATTCGGTCGTTGCTGTACGGCGGTGGGGCGGAGAGCTCGGGGCAGAGTACCCCGCAGCTACATTACTGACGCCCGCACGGAAGCGGGCATAGTAATTGCCAGACCCGTCAAGCTTACCGGATGCACCCGGACTTTACCAGCCTTTTGGGAAATCTTTGGTTCAAATCACTGTGCGTGTGGGTTTATGATGCTTGCCCACACGACCCCCACAGTCAATATTTGCACCCGTCAGAGCTATTTAGGTGCACCTTCCCCGGAAAATTGCGGCGCCGAGATGTTGGATTGTAATCATTTCGTTATTTTTAACCTGTGTCTTTATGGGAATAGCTTGCTTTCAGGCTCCCCCTCGCCTAGACTAGAGACCATAACAAGCTTGGCGTCCGCCCTTCCGGGAAGGCCGACGGCCAAGACATCTATCACAAACTCAAAACTCTGACGCGGTGCGCAGTACTACCGAGGTACTACGCACCGCTTTCTGTTTGCCTACTGTTTGGTGCGGGTGGCTTGCGTAATAAATCCGCGCGGCTAATTGCCGCCGTCAAGAATCCTACGGATACGCTCACGACGCTCCGTCAACGTACGCTCAAAACCATGCTGCGTGGGCTCGTAATAGACCGTGCCGCGCAGAGTATCCGGCAGGTACTGCTGCGCCGCCACATGACCCGGCTCATCATGCGCATACACATACCCCACGCCGTGACCAAACTGCTTAGCGCCCGCATAATGGCCATCACGCAAATGCACCGGAACCTGGCCCGAAGCACCCGCACGCACATCCGCAATCGCACGATTAATCGCGTTATACGCCGCATTCGACTTCGGCGCGAGCGCACAATAAATCACCGCCTGCGAAAGGATAATACGCGCCTCCGGCATGCCCACCAGCGCCACCGACTGCGCCGCAGCCGTCGCCACCTGCAACGCCTGGGGATCAGCCAAACCAATATCCTCACTCGCCAAAATCATGATGCGACGAGCCACAAACCGCGGGTCCTCGCCGCCCTCCAACATGCGCGCCAGGTAGTGCACCGCGGCGTCCGCGTCAGAGCCGCGCATGGACTTAATGAAGGCGCTCACCACGTCATAATGCTGGTCGCCCGAACGGTCGTAGCGGATCGCGGCGCGGTCCACCGCCTCCGTAGCATGCGCCAGGGTGATGCGCACCGGCGCGGCAGATTCCGGGGACTTCTCCCCCGCCTGTTCAGCCTCGCTAAAGGCAATCGCAGCCGCCGCCTCCAGGGAAGTCAGGGAGCGGCGAGCATCGCCTCCAGAAACCGCCGCGAGGTGGGCGCGCGCATCCTCGTCAATGACCGCCGCACCACCAAAACCGCGCGGGTCAGCCAGGGCACGGTCAATCAGCCGCTCAATATCGGACTGCTCCAGCGAATGAACCCGCAACAGCAGCGAGCGCGAGAGCAGCGGCGAAATGATGCTGAACGACGGGTTCTCCGTCGTAGCCGCCACCAGAATCACCCAGCGGTTCTCCACGCCGGGCAGGAGCGCATCCTGCTGGGCCTTCGTGAAACGGTGAATCTCGTCCAGGAATAGCACGGTGGTCGTGCCGTACATGTCGCGGTCGAGCAGCGCCTGATCCATGACCGCGCGAACGTCCTTCACACCCGCGGTAATCGCCGAAAGTTCCACAAACTTACGACCCGGCGCGCGCGCAATCACATGCGCCAGAGTGGTCTTACCCGTACCCGGAGGACCGTACAGAATCACCGAGGACGGGCCAGCCGGTCCGGCGTTCTCCCCCGCCAACACGCGCAGAGGCGCACCGGGAGTCAGCAGATGATCCTGGCCGAGAACCTCATCAATCGTGCGCGGACGCATACGCACCGCCAACGGCGCACGAGACGCCGAACGGGAAGAGTGCGCACGCGATGCAGAGGCACGCGAGGAGGGCTCCTCAGTGGAGGCGCCAATCAGGCTCACGCGGTCCCCGTCGTCGGGCAGCTCAAGATCAAAGAGGGAATCAGCCATAGTCTTACTCTATCGTTTCACAATCTGGAGGCAGGTACGGGGTGTGGATATACAGCTGCGGATTTAGCTCGCGGCGTGACACCACACGGGTTTTCGATAGGTTAGTGTCTTCGCCGTGGGTTTTAAACCCCGGGGCAAAGCTTTAAACCCCGGGCAATCCACTAACCTATCGAAGGCGCCGGCCTAGAGGGTCTCACTATCGAGAATCAGGGTCACCGGGCCATCATTGACCAGCTCCACCTGCATGTCCGCACCAAACACGCCGGTCTCCACGTGCAGGCCACGCTCACGCAGCGCCTGAACGTAATCGTTGAACAGCGGCTCGCTCACCGCACCGGGCGCGGCGGCAGACCAGGAGGGGCGGCGACCCTTCTTCGCATCCCCGTACAGGGTGAACTGGCTGACCGCCAGCACGGGTGCGCCCTCATCGAGGAGGGACTTCTCCCCCTCCAGCAGGCGCAGGTTCGCGGTCTTATCGGCAAGCTTCGCGATCTGCGCCGCACCGTCGCCGTGAGTGATACCGACCAGCGCCAGGTAGCCGGGCTGCTCAATCGCGCCGACCGTCTCACCGTTCACGCGCACCGCCGCGCGGGTTACGCGCTGAATAACTACTCGCATCGTTCACCTTTCAACTTGGGTTCACCTTTCAACTTGGAGCCGGCGTTCACCCAGCTCTACATCTCTTTCAACACCACACTCGGCAGCTGGTTTCGAGGCAGCTAGTTTAAGGGCAACCGCCATCAGAGCACGCCGCGCAGCTGCACGGCACGCAAAAACTGGTTCGCCGCCCGCGGGGTACGAAACTCAATAAAACGCTTCTGCAGATGCTGCCCGCGAGCCTCCGCCAGCAACTCCCCAACATGCGGGTAGCTCCTCCACGTGTACCGAATCATGTTGTCCGGGTCGCGCAGAATATTCCACAGCGGCGGCTCCACATTATCCGCCCACAGCCTCTGACCCGTCACCGCACGGCGCACCGTCCGGCGAACCACACGCCACATGACCACCGCACGGCTATAGCGCAGGTAAATCACCACATCCGCACGCTCCAGCAGGCGGCCGCGTACCTGCGGATACTGCCACTCCGTAATCCACGCAGGCTGCTCAATGAGCGCCTGAACATCCGCCTCAAAACTAGGGCGCGGAGTCCAATTCGGGCCCCAATGCAACGAGTCCATCTCCGTATGCGGAATGTCCAGGAGGCGCCCCAACCGCGCCGCGAACGTCGTCTTACCGCTACCGCTCGGGCCAGCAATCAGAATACGCATGTTCCCCTCCCCCTTTGATTAGTACACAAGCCGGATGATACAAAAGGTGGGCTGCGACCCTGCACCAGCAGAATACACAGCCCACCCTCAACGGCAACCCCGGCACAGCTCAACGCCCGCCGGGTTCACGCCGCGCAGCCCCACACCCCCTACGGGGCGCACGACCAAAGACTAGAGAAGATTACTCCTCGTCCTTCTTCTTCGGCTTGAAATCAACGCCAGCTTCCTTACGCTGCTCCGGAGTAATCGGTGCAGGAGCCGCAGTCAGCGGATCATAACCATTACCGGTCTTCGGGAACGCAATAACCTCGCGGATCGAATCAACGCCAGCCAGCAGAGACACAATACGGTCCCAACCGAACGCAATACCACCCATGGGCGGTGCGCCGTACTTGAACGCATCCAGCAGGAAGCCGAACTTCTCCTGAGCCTCTTCCTCACCAATGCCCATCACAGCGAACACGCGTTCCTGCACGTCACGGCGGTGAATACGGATCGAACCGCCACCAATCTCGTTACCGTTGCAGACAATGTCGTAAGCGTACGCCAGAGCCGAACCCGGGTCGGTGTCGAAAGTATCCATGAACTCGGGCTTCGGGGAGGTGAACGCGTGGTGCACAGCAGTCCACGCGGAGTGACCCAGAGCCACGTCACCGGACTCGGTAGCCTCAGCGGAAGACTCAAACATGGGAGCGTCAACAACCCACACGAAGGACCACTCGCCGTCCTTAATCAGGCCGGTACGGTGACCAATCTCAACACGAGCAGCACCCAGCAGCGCACGGGAAGCCTTAGCCTCACCAGCAGCGAAGAAGATGCAGTCACCGGGCTTCGCGCCGGTAGCCTCAGCCAGGCCAGCACGCTCAGCATCAGTAATGTTCTTAGCCACCGGACCGGTCAGCTCGCCATCCTCCTGAATGAGGACATAAGCCAGGCCCTTAGCGCCACGCTGCTTAGCCCACTCCTGCCAAGCGTCCAGGGTACGGCGAGGCTGAGAAGCACCACCGGGCATCACAATAGCACCCACGTAAGGAGCCTTGAACACGCGGAAAGTAGTGTCCTTGAAGTACTCGGTCAGCTCAGTCAGCTCCAGACCAAAACGCAGGTCAGGCTTGTCCGTACCGTACTTCTCCATCGCATCCTTGTAGGTCATGCGCTGAATCGGGCGGGGAACCTTCACATCAATCAGGTTCCACACAGCCTCAACGATGCGCTCGCCCAGCTCAATGATGTCTTCCTGATCAACGAACGAAGCCTCAATGTCCAGCTGAGTGAACTCAGGCTGACGGTCCGCACGGAAATCCTCGTCACGGTAGCAGCGGGCAATCTGGTAGTACTTCTCAATACCGCCCACCTGCAGCAGCTGCTTGAACAGCTGCGGGGACTGCGGCAGAGCATACCACGAACCCGGAGCCAGACGAGCCGGCACCAGGAAGTCACGCGCACCCTCAGGAGTCGAACGGGTCAGAGTCGGAGTCTCAACCTCAATGTAGCCGTCCTCAGCCAGCAGGTTGCGTGCCGCACGGTTCGCGTCCGAACGCAGGCGCATGATGCGAGCCGGCTCCGGGCGGCGAAGATCCAGGTAGCGGTAGCGCAGGCGCGCCTCCTCACCCACCTCAACGTGCTCATCAATCTGGAAAGGCAGCGGAGCGGCAGTGTTCAGCACCTCAACGGCGGACACCTCAACCTCAATCTCACCGGTCGCCAGGTTCGGGTTCTCATTACCCTCCGGGCGCTTAGTCACCAGACCAGTCACACGCAGAACATACTCATTGCGCAGGTGCTCAAAATCAGCCTCATTGTGGAAAACACACTGGGTGACACCCTCACGGTCACGCAGGTCAACGAAGGCGACACCACCGTGGTCGCGGCGGCGAGCCACCCAACCGGTCAGGGTAACAGTCTCTCCAATATTTGCGGCGGTCAGCTCGCCGTTGGTGTGAGTGCGAAGCACAGACATTCCTTTCATAGCGGGCACCTCACGACTATAGACAGTAGCCGGGTACACGCGGTTGATGATATGCGCACACTGCGTGCGCCTCATATATTGTATCCCCTCCGGGCAGGTCGATGGCGGGTCGGGGCAAGTCTGGACAGGTTGGGCGCCAGTCAGACGCCAGAAAATGGGGTGCGGAGGCGAGACGCGGGTAGGGCGGCAGGTTTGTGCCATAGGTTAGTGTCTTCTGTCGTAGTTAAAAACCATGGCAGAAGTCTCTAACCTATGGTCGAAATTTGTAGCGTTAGCCCTGCCGTATGAGCAGACCCCGAAGATGGGCAATAACTTCCCGCTCTTTCTGAAAAATATCAGCCCAGGTTAGATGCACGATTCTCCACCCGGCGCGGGTCAGTGCGCGGTCTCGGGCTGCCTCATACCGGTCCCTGCCGGAGTGGTCCGCGTATTTCTGTTCACCGTCGAACTCGAGAATGACCCGCGCCTTGGGCCAGGCGAAGTCCACCCGGTAGTTACGACCCTCGCACGAAATCGGGTACTGCGTTACGGGCAGGGGTAGCCTGTGCTCCATGAGCAGGCACCGGGTGAGGCTCTCGCCCGCCGACTCGCTGGATGCATCCACCGCCTGCGCCAGGAGGGGCCCTGCGGAACTGCCGTACCCCGTGAGGTTCAGCAGAATCTCGGTTACCTCGCGGGGTTCCAAGAGTCCTCGCCGCATGATGGAGTCGGCGAGGACCACCGCCTCCCGAAAGGGCATGCTACGAGCGCAATCCTGCAGTGTGCGAGCCACCGTCGCCACCATGATGGATGTGCCGGGTAACCTGGTGACTTCCTCGGGGCCGGTGGCGCTGTAATGCCGGGTGATTCTTCCCTTGTCAGAGGTGCTATGACTACAGCTATACACGCTTATCATTTGGGGAACAGAGAGTATATCAAGTCCCCATAGCGCCGCGGCTGATGTGTGGGAGAAGATCCCTTGAAGACCCATCATCTGAGCAGCGATGCACCGTACCGTGAGCCGCTCTTCGGGGGTGAGTGCTTGGGCATCGCGGGTGTAAATATAGGCTCCTCGCTGGATACGTTGCAGAGACCCTTCCGCCACTAGCTTGCGAATGCGTTTCGGTCCGATTCCTCGCAGGTTGAGCATCTGGGAGTTCAGCACGAATGGGTGTAGTTCTGCGGCGCGGGTAATTTCTGGTGTAGCCGGTAGTACGTTTGGGACGCGTTGCCACGGAATAGTTACGGTGTTCATAGGCTTTATCCTGGCAGGCTGTGTGAGGTTGTGGGGCTTGATTTGTGAAATCTGTGGATAACTTCGCGGATTCTACCGAAAAAGTGTTTGTCCACAGGTATGCGGAGTGGATTCCCGGTAATACTTCGATAGGGTAGTGGCTTCTCGATAGGTTAATGCCTTCACCCCGGGTTAAAGACCCACGGCGAAGACACTAACCTATCGACCGCAGACCCCCACGAACCTGCCGCCCTACCCG
>NZ_CALJRY010000013.1 GCF_937976295.1 uncultured Rothia sp.
TCCTGAGCGACCTGGTCGGCACTCATCGCCGGGTCCATGGTCTTCTCCAGCTTAGACGGGTCAATACGCACGGTCACGGTCACGTTCTTACGCTCACCGGCACCCACGCTCACCTGCTGCGGGTAGGAGTACTCCACACCCGGGATGGTCGTGCTCGCATCGTAGCTCAGAGTGTACGTGTGAGCCTGCGAATCGGTGTTATCCAGAACAATGTCACGCTGAACCGTCTGAATACCCGAATCGGGGGTGTACTCCAGCACACCAAACGCGGTCGAAACACGCTCGGGGGTCCTCGCATCGTACGCGATAACCTTCGCATCCACGGCGGCGCGAGCATTCACCATGCCCGTACCCATACGATCCACCGCGTACTCCACACCCTGCTCATTCTCAATCGGGGTGGACGCGCCGTTCATCAGCGCAGCCTTAATCATCTGCGGGTTGTAATCCTGATGCGCCTGCATCACCAGAGCGGCAATACCGGCAACATGCGGGGTCGCCATGGAGGTACCGGTGAAAGAAACACCCTTATTACCCATACCCACAGCGGCAGACACAATCTCAGTACCCGGCGCCGCAAGGTCAGGCTTAATGAAGCCGTCAGAACCGTGCTGACCGCGAGCACTCGAAGAATTCAGGTCAAAAGCGTGCGAGTGGGAGCTACGACCCGAAGCCTTGTAGTCCGGGTTCATCTCAATGGTCACCGGACCGGCAGCCAGAGCCTTCTCCAGGTCCTTCGTCGAAGAAGCAGTCAGGCGCAGACCCGGAATGGTCGCATTACCGCCAATGCCGATGGTGTAGCGCTCAGCCTTACCGGCCATCACCACGCCAACACCGCCGGCAGCCTGAACGTTATCGAAACGCACCTTCGAACCGCACGGGAACGACAAGTCGTCCTTATCCCAGTCGAAGTAAACCCACTTACCCTTCAAAGCCTTCGCCTCTTCAGCGGTGAACGCCTCGCAAGCGTAACGGTTACGTTCCGGCGCGGCAACAACCTCGCCACGCAGCTGATCGGCGGTCGCCTTCGAATAATCGAAGTTCACCGAATAATCACCCTGCAACCACTCCAAACCAGTCTTCGTGGTCACGCGGGCACGGTCAATCGGCTGAGTCGAACCGTAGGCGTTCGCTACCGACAGCGCCGCAGCCGAATTCGCCGGGCTACCCGAATTAGAGTAGGTGTCACCCACACCGTTGTAGTTATTGGCGTTACCGGCAGCGGCCACAGTGAACACACCCTGACGCGCCATCGTATCAATCATGTACGATTCCGGGTCGTCAGCCGGGGCGAACTCGCTACCGAGCGACAGGTTCACAATGTCGGCGCGGTCAGAGAAATCACCGTCACCATTCGGGTCCATCACGGTATCAAGCGCCTTCATCACAACACTCGAATTGCCGTAGCAACCGAACACGCGAACCGCCAAAATCTGAGCCTCGGGAGCAGTACCGGGGCCAATAGACATGCCCTCCAGCTGCTCCTCCGTCAGATTCTTGTAATCGCCACGGTAAGTCGTACCGTTCGCCGTCACACCATAACCGGCGGCAGTACCCGCCACGTGCGTACCGTGACCACCAGAACCGTAACCATCCGGACGGCAATCCAACGGGTTATTATCCGGCTGCGGAGTCGACTTCTCAGCCACCGACGCATTGTAGTCATCACCGACCAGGTCAATACCGCCAATGAACTTATTACGATCAATCAGACCCGAATCAGCAGACGGAAGCTCCGTCATCGCCTTAGCCTTCAAGTACGAATCCACCGTACCGGGGCCACCAAAATCAGCGTGCGTATAGTCAACACCGGAGTCAACAATCGCAATCTTCACACCCTTACCCGTGTACCCCGTATTCTCACGAGTCCACGTACCAAGAGTCTTCGTATCAATCACGCTACCGGAGTTCATGCGCTCCTTCGCGATAATCGGCGAAATACGCTCCACATCCGGGCGCTCCGCCAACGCACGAATCTGCGCAGCATCACCAGTAATCGCCGCACCACGCATCGCATTATGCGTGGTGTACATCAGCTTCGAACCAGAAGCGGCCGCCACAGACTGAGCCTGCGACTGCACCTGGGCTGCAATAGCCTGCACCTGCGCCTGACGGTTCGCCGGCGCCTCCTTACGTGCCAGAACAGCCGCGGACTGGGTCTGCTCATACGCACCCTTGCCCTTGAACTGCACATACACGGTGATCTGGCCTTCAGCCTTCTGCAGACCCGGGCTGATACGCGAAGCAGCGTTACCGGATGCGCTCGCAGTACTTCCTTCAACCTGCTGGGGGCTCTGAGCGTGAGCTGCAGAGAAAGTGGCGGGAACGCCGAGAGTCAGGGCAAGAGCCGCACTCAAACCGGTCGCACCGACAGCCTTCATTCTGCGGCGTGGCACATGAGGCGTTGTCATGGAATCCTCCTTCGGATTATCTGTTTTCGATAGTGCTGTGTGCTCTGTGGTTGTATATCGGTGATGTGCGGAGGCGGCCCCACCGGCAGACGATACGTGAGTGCGTCCGCCGGTGAAACCGCCACCAAAACTTGAGAGGTCCCGGGACTTTAATTCCCGGAGCCTGCCGGTTCCGGGTGTCCCTCCCACCCCATGCAGGGGCGGGAGGGAACCCGAACTGTTCGCTACCGGTTCACTACCGTCTAGCGGCCGGTCTGGTTAGCAACCTTCTCGGTGTAGCGGTAGATGAACGCCGCCATTGCGTCGCGGGCAATGGGGGTTACCGGGCGGTAGGTGCCGTCCGGCCAGCCGGTGCTGATGCCCTTCGAAGCCAGCCACGTGATTTCACGGTAGAACTGGTTATCGGTGGACACGTCGCTGAAGTGGCTGGTCGCGGGCAGATCCACGTGCGGGGAACCCGCCGCACGGTAGAAGAACGCAGCCATGGCGTCACGGTTCACCGGTGCGGAGGGGCGGAACGTGCCGTCCGAGTAGCCGGTGGTGATGCCCTGAGCCTTCATCCACTCAATCTCCTTGTAGAAGGGGTGCGTGGTGGGCACATCCTTGAAGCTCGGAGTGGAGGGGGCGGTGAACTGCGGGGAACCCTGCATGCGGTAGAAGAACGCCGCCATTGCGCCACGTTCCACGGACTCCAGCGGGCGGTAGGTGCCGTCCGGGTAGCCGGTGGTGATGCCGCGCTGAGCCAACCAAGAGATTTCGGTGTAGAACTGGTCGGTGGTCTTCACATCGGTGAAGCGGGACGGAGTGATGTACTCGGTCTGCTGCTCCTTGATGTTCAGCACCTCGGCGCGGTTGCCCTTAGCGCCGTTGGTGCCGGAGAGGTCGCCGGTGCCGTTGTGCAGGTGCAGCAGCAGCGCCTTAGCGGGGGTACCGGATTCGCCGAGCGCGGGGATCGCGTCAGCGGAGCGGTGCGCCGTCAGGGTGGTGGTGGAGGCATCCGGGTGGAGGCCAGCCACGGCGGAGGAGTCGCCGCTGAACCACAGCTTGGGGCTGAAGGGGCGGTACTTGATCCAGCCGGTTTCGCTGACGTTACCCCACTCGTACTGGGTGGTTGCGCTGACTCGGTACTGGATGTCCGGGTTGTTTGCGCTGGTCAGGCCCAGGTCCTTGAGGGGCGCACCCATGATGAGGGTGTTGGTGTCCATCATGTTGGTGTCCACATCACCCCAGGCGCCGTTGAGCGGGTAGTGGGCGAGCTCAACGAGGCTGCCGTTCTTGTAGCCGTAGAGGCGAACCAGCGGGAAGTCCAGGCCCTTAGCGCGGTCGGTGACCAGCTTGTAGTCGGCGCGGTTGTTGCCGTCGGTGTCGATTTCTACGGTGTAGGTGTTCTCGTAGGAGACAACATCCCAGTTCGCCCAGGTGGAGATACCGAAGCGCAGGGTGCCGTCATCGGCGTTGCCGCCGGCAGCCTTCAGCGCGGGCGCATCCGAGGAAGCACCAACGTACTGCAGGTTCGCCTTAATGTTGCTGTTCAGCGACAGGGAGGTCGGAGCCACACGGTCCACGCTCGCACCGTACTCGAAAGCACCGAGCAGGGAGCGGTAGCCGCCCTGGTTGACCTCGGTGCCGCGCAACGAGATCTGGGACTTGGTCCAGCCGGCATCTGCCTTCTGCGCCTCGTCGCTGGAGGGCTTCTGGGCGAAGGTGACGGTGTCTTCGGCAGCGTGCATGGTGCTCACGGGCTTGGGCGCCACGTGGATGGGCAGGCGCAGTGCCTTAGTGCCGTCTTCGGTGAGGACGAGTCGGCCGGATGCGCTCGCAATGTACTGACGGTACTGTGCGGGAATGGTTTCCTCGCCGGTGTAGTAGTCAATTGCGTTCTGGGTTACGTCCATTGCCGGGTCGCGGGTCTTCTCCAGCTTGGCCGGGTCGATACGCACGCTCAGTTCGAACTTCTTAGTCTCACCGGGTGCGAGGGTGACCGAGGAGGGGAAGGAATATTCCACACCGGGAATATTAGTGCTTTCAGCGTAGGACAGCGAGTAGGTATGCGCCACAGAATCGGTGTTCTCGACCGTCACCTCGCGGGTGAGGGTCTGAACGCCTGCATCCGGTGCGTACTCGAGCACGCCGAAGCTCAGGGACACGGTACCGCTCTTGTCAGCGTTGTAGACGAGGGACTTCGACTGCACAGCAGCGAGAGTGTCAACTCGTCCGGCGCCCACACGGTCCACCGCGTATACGGCACCGGATTCGGTGCGCACATCGTGGGTGGCGGTATTCATGAGGGTCGCCTTGACCTGTGCGGGGGTGTAGGTCGGGTGGCTCTGCATGACCAGTGCAGCGGAGCCGGTCACGTAGGGGGCCGCCATGGAGGTACCACTGTAGGTCACGGAGTTGCTACCGGTCGCCACCGCCGCGGAGGTGATGTACGAGCCGGGTGCCGCAATGTCGGGCTTGGTGTAGCCGTAGCTGCCGTGGAAGCCGCGGGCACTCATGGGGTTCAGCTGATCCAGCTTGTCGGTGTCCACGCGCAGGGAGGACTTCAGGTCGTTGCCGAGGCGCACGGTCAGGGGCTTACCTGCCGCTTCTGCTGCGGTGATCTGTGCACGCAGGTCCTTAGCGGCGGATGCTGCCAGGCGGAAACCGGGCAGGGTGTCGTTACCGGCAATACCCAGACCGGGCTCTTCGTCGTTACCTGCGAGCAGTACGCCCTTGGCGCCTGCCGCCTCCAGGTTGTCGAAGCGCACCTTGGAGCCGCAGGCGAGGCTACCGTCGGCTTCAGCCCAGTCGATGAGCACCCACTTGCCCTTTACAGCTGCCGCTTCGGTGGCGCTGAGGGCGTTGCAGGCGTAGCGGTTGTTCTCGGAAATTGCGGTGAGTTCACCGGTGAATTCCTTGCTACCTGCCTGTGCCCAGGGGTAGGAGACGCTGTAGTCGCCGCGTACCTTGCGGGTGGTGCCGGTGGCGGGGTCGGTCAGCTCTGCCGCATCGACGGCGCGGGTGGAGCCGTAGGCGTTAGCCACGGTGATTGCGCTGGATGCGGTGGCGGGGTGACCGGAGTTGGAGTAGGTGTCACCGCGCAGGCTGTAGTCGTTGGCGTTACCCGCGGAGATCACGGAGAGCACGCCAGCGCGGGTGAGCGCGTCAACGGCGTAGGACTCGGGGTCGTCCTGCGGGGAGAATTCGCCGCCGAGGGACATGTTGACCACGTTCACGCGGTCGGAGAAGTCGCCGTCACCGTTAGGATCGAGGGCGCGGTCGAGCGCCTCGATAACGACGTTGGTGCTGCCGCTGCAACCGAAGACGCGGAAGGCGTAGATTTCAGCGTCGGGAGCAACACCGGGGCCGATCTTCATGGTCTTGAGCTGCTCTGCGGTGAGCTTGCTGTAGTCGCCGGTGAAGGTGGTGCCGTCGGCGTTCACGCCGTAGCCTGCCGCGGTGCCCGCCACGTGGGTGCCGTGGCCGCCGGTGGTGCAGTCGAGCGGGTTGCCGTCGGGGGTTGCGGTGTTGGTGCCGTCGTAGGCGTCACCGACGAGGTCGTAGCCGCCAGCAACCTTGGTTCGGTTGATGAGTCCGGAGTCTGCGGAGGGCAGCTCGGTGAGCTTGGATGCCTTCTCGTAGTCTTCGAGCTTGCCGCTACCGCCGAAGTCGGTGTGGGTGTAGTCGATACCGGAGTCGATGACGGCGATCTTCACGCCCTTGCCGGTGTATCCGCCCGCGCCGGCGGGGTTGGTGGTGCCGGTCCAGGTGGCGAGGGAGCCTGCGTCAATGGCGGCGCCCGCGTTCTGGCGGTACTTGGGCAGGATGGGCGAGATCTTCTCTACGTCGGAGCGGTTGGCGAGTGCCTTGATGGACTCGGCGTCACCGCGCACTGCCACGCCGCGTACTGCGTTGTGGGTGGTGTAGAGGACCTGCGCGCCGGACTGGCTGCTGACCTGCTGTGCCTGGCTTTGCACCTGGGAGGCGATGGCCTGCACCTGTGCGCCGCGGTTGACGGGTGCCTGCACGCCGGCGAGTACGCCTGCGGGCTGGGTCTGTTCAAAGGCGCCCTTACCCTTGAAGCGGACGAAGGCGGTGACGGTGCCGCTGGCGTTCTTCATGCTTTCGCTGAGTACCTGCTTGACGGCGTCGGGGTCTTCTGCGGCGTGGGCGGTGGTGCCCAGTGCTGCGAGGGGGCTCAGCGCCATGCTGAGGGTGAGTAGCCCGCTGCCGATTCGGCGTCGGTGCGACCGGCCGCGGGGGTTTGGGGAGGCGGTGTGTTCCACGGTGCTCCTTTGCTTGGCTCCCGGGGTGTTTCTGGGAGGCTGGTGTGTTTTTTCTGGTG
>NZ_CALJRY010000014.1 GCF_937976295.1 uncultured Rothia sp.
TCCTCTTCGAGGGGTATGAGCACTTCGTTTTTGGGCATGGTGAGCAGACCCAGGTAGATATCGCGAATAATCAGGATGTGCTTGATCCGCTCAATCATGGGTTTGAGGAAGCTTCGGGCGTACTTTTCGTCGCTACTGGTGGTTGCAACGAAGCTGAGCCCGGAGAACACGGCAACGATCATGGACACCTTGATGACGACGGCGTTGATGTTGGTGTCCACGCCGAGGATTTTGAGGTGTTCGGGTTTGATGCTCATCCAGGATTCGATGATGGTGTCGCTAATGGCGATGGATGCGAATCCCATGAAGAATCCAAAGACGAGCAGCATGAAGAGGGTCGCCTGAATAATCTGCCCGATCATGGGGATGATGATGAGGTTGCTCCAGGGCGCGATTTTGAGGGGTCGGTGTTCGAGGATTTCCTTCTCTTCGACCCAGTCTTGGGCGGTGTTCCAGATTCCGCCTTCGAGGGCTGCTGCATGCTCATAGTCGTTGTCGGTAAAGCGTGCGATGTCATCGCCTCTGTATCGTCCCAGCAGGCGCGCTGTGCGCTCTAGGGAGGTGGTGACGACCACGAACACGGCGAGTAGCCCCATGAGGCCCAGAACAGCCCAGGTGCGCGGGAAGCCGAGCCCGTTGGCGAGCTTCCAGAGGTCTGCGTTCACGAAGATGAAGAGCACAGACACCATGAGTACGGGCAGGACTTTCGCAATCATGGGCGGTAGGGAGGCGAGCTGGTGGATGGAGTGCTTGAGCGACCAGCCGAGTACGGTATCTACACCCAGGAAAATGGCGAGGTAGATTCCGATAACGATGAGCGGGAAGACTTGGCCGCCGTCGTAGACGAAGTCGAGGCCGTCAAGGTTGCTGGATGCAAAGACACCGGCGGTAAAGAGCATGCCGGCAAAAAGTACGGTAAGAAGACCCACGGTGATTTGAACCCACTGCGGGGTGCGGACCATCAGCTTGTGGGCAAGAGTAATGAACACACCGGAGATTATCGGCATCACGAGGAAGATGCCACCGAGCATGAGCATGGGTAGCACTTCATCACTGAGTGCTGTGTTGGTCGTGATGGCTTTGATGTATTCCGGGAGGGAGCCGTTTGCGTCTTCAACTACGAGAATGAGGATATCGCGGAGGAAGATGTAGCAGATATGCATGATACTCGCCCACAGGATCCAGGGTACGGAGCGTGGGAACGCATCGAGAGCACGTTGACGTGCAGGAATGATGAGGGGCGCACCCTGTTTACGGAACCAGATATTGCTCTGCTTCAGCATGTCAGCCCTAGTGTAGTGCTGGGCGGTGTAATGCTGAGGCCGAGATTGCACCGCTTCTGCTGTGGCTTTAGCGCGCAGCCGCGCCCAGTTGGGGCGTGCTTCCTTCTGCTGCGGGATGTTCTGATCCTGTGTGCTCATGACATACCACTCTACAGGGTTGAGAACTGCCTTTTACCCGCAAGCCCCTATAGTTCTTCTCGCTGAAGTTCAGCTCCAATAAAGCGGCTGTAGGCGCCCATGAGTAGCGCGGCTGCTTCTTCCTGTTCCTCGTAGATGCCCAGTTCCTCGTCTTCATGACCCGTGTAGGTGCCGCTACTGATTTCAAGCAGGGATAGCGGTCCTTCTGCGGTCTCCGGGGCTAGAGCATCCAGGATGAAGCTCAGGCTTTCTTCTGATTCTTCAGCTACTCCCAGGAGGCGCCCCAGGTGTGTACCCGGGTAGGGTGCGATGGTGAGGATGTCTTCGTTCTCGCATTGGATAATACGTGCCACAGGAATAATATCCCCATCTGCGGTCTCTTCGAGCAGTAGCTCAGTGGAGAGGTCGATATGGCTTTCCTCGCCCTGTAGGAGCTGTCGGGGCCACCAGAGGTGAATGTATTCGGTCAGTGCGGCCCAGGCTTCGTGAGGCTCCAGTGTGCTCTCTACGTAGAGGGCCGCGGTTCGTTCTTCACCGTTGTGTTGGTGCTGCTGATCGACTGGCTCTGGTGCGTGGGAAAACATGGGGTAGTGCATGGTTCTACTCTATCCCAGTGTGTCTGTGCAGAGCACTCTTCCTTAGTATGCAAAGCTCTAGACAAGGGTCTGAGGGCACAAAAAAGGGGCAGACCCATGCGGGTCTGCCCCTTTCTATCTTTAGCTGTTAAAGCAAAAGAGCCCGCGTAAGCGGGCTCTTTTTATTGCCTATTGGATTGTTATCCAAAAACCATACAGTGAACGCAAACACA
>NZ_CALJRY010000015.1 GCF_937976295.1 uncultured Rothia sp.
AAAGTACAAGCTTGATACCGAAAATATTTAGATGCCGCGTGCTAAAATTGGCGTGAAATACTGGTCTTCTTCTCACTCAGGAGCCAGCGAGTACACTCACCAACAAGGACCAATGAAGAGTATTTATACTAAGCTTCGCCTGCTTTTCCCGGGACGAAGCTTTACGTTGCTTGTCTTGAACCTAATCGGCCTGTTCCTCCTGTCTTTGATGGAAATGGTCGGTGTTGCAGCCATTCTTCCCATTGTGAATATTGCGATGGGTGCGGAACTTACCGGTTACCTGGCAGTACTTTCCAATATCTTCGGCAACCCTCAGCGTTCTGATTTGGTGGTCTATCTGGGTATTGTTCTGGTGCTCGCCTTTGTTATTAAAGGTGTTGCTGCGCTCCTCTTTAAGCGCTGGAGCCTGAAGTTCACTGGTTACCAGCAGCTGGCGACTTCTTCGACTATCCTCAACCACTACATGAAGGATAGCTACTTCAACCATAGGAAGTCCCAGCCTGAAGATACTGTGTATCTGATCGGTACTTATGTGGTTTTCGCCTACCGCGGCTACGTCGGCTCAATTATTAACTTCATCGGTGACCTACTTTCGATTCTTGTGTTGCTGGTGATGATTCTGTGCGTTATGCCGATTCCGGCTTTGGTTGCCTTTGCTTACTTCGGTATCACTATCTCTGTGATGCAGTTCTTCTTGCGCCGCGGTAACGCAAAGTACGGTGAGATTTCTGCTCGTGCCGGTCGTGACGCTCTTCGCTCGCTCTTTGACAACATCAAGGGTTTCCGCGAGATTCGTATTTCTAATTCGCGTGAATCGACCGTTGAGGAGTACCGCCAGCATGCGTTGCGTAGCGTGAATAGCGATGTGAATATTTCCTTCTTTGCGGATTTTCCCAAGTATGCTCTAGAAATTATCTTCATTGTCGGCATCGCAGGCCTTCTGGGTCTGATGACCTCGACCCAGGGTGCCGATAGTCTGCCCGCTCTGATGCTTTTCGCGACGGCATGTATCCGTATTTTGCCGAACGCTACCCGTATGGTTGCTTCTTTGGGTGGCATCCGTGCAAATGAGTTCGCGAGTGAAGAAGTTGCCAAGGTTATCCGCTCCATGAGCCCCGAAGAGCAGCGTCTGCAGATGGTTGAACCTAAGGGAGAATTCGACCCGGCAGCCATCATCAACCCGGCTATTGAGCCCGTAGATGTTCTGGTTGATAACCTGGTCTACCGCTACCCGGACGGTGATAAGGACGTTCTCAGGGACATTCAGCTGGATGTGCCGGCAGGTACCTCGGTTGCTTTCGTCGGTGGTTCAGGCTCGGGTAAGACTACTCTGGTTGACCTAATCCTTGGCCTGCTGACCCCGACGAGCGGCACGATTTCTAGCCAGGGTAGGGACATCCATACTGACCTGCCTTCCTGGTACCAGAAGATTGGTTATGTTCCCCAGGATCCCTACCTGGGCAACGGTACTCTGCGTGAGGCAGTCGCATTCGGCATTCCCAAGCAGTGCATCGATGACGATCGTGTACTCTACTGCCTTGAGCTAGCGGAGCTGATGCCCGTTGTCGAGACCCTGGAAAACGGCATTGATACCCCAATTGGCGAGAATGGTAACCGCCTCTCCGGTGGTCAGCGTCAGCGTGTGGGCATTGCGCGTGCGATGTACCGCAACCCGAGCTTGCTGATTATGGATGAGGCGACCAGTGCGCTGGACAACGAGACTGAGCACAAGATTACTCAGACCATTAACCGCATTTCCCAGGAAATCACCGTGATTATCGTGGCTCACCGTCTTTCCACGGTGCGCAACGTTGATCAGCTGGTGTACCTCTCCCAGGGCCGCATTGCCAATAAGGGAACTTTCAAGGAAGTTCAGGCGGCAAACGAAGAATTCGCGAACCTCGTTCGCCTGGGCCAGCTGCCCGACTAATTGAAACTATGGGGGTGATCGTATGCAGGTATAGATACGGTCGCCCCCATATTTAGCCTTCTATAGCTTGTAAATTTCAGGCGCCTCACTCAAAGGACATATTGTGACTCATACTCCCCGTGTTTCTGCGGTTATTCCTTTCTACGGCGAGCCGGAACCGGTTCTTGCCATTATTGACACTCTGCGTGCTCAGCAGGGTATTGACCCCGCCGATATCGAGATTATTGTTTCTGATGATGTTTCTCCCACCCCCTTCCCCGAGGTTGAGGGCGTAACCGTGGTTCGCCGCCCCGTCAACGGTGGTTTCGGTAAGGCCGTGAACTCCGGTGTTGCTGCCGCGACCGGTGAATGGGTTTTCATCCTCAACAGCGACCTGGAGCTGGATAACACCTTCGTCTCGCGCATGCTCGCAGCCGTGGAACGCCACGGCGAGGTTCTGGCTAGCCCGCAGATTATTGGCCACGACGGCAAGCAGCAGTGGGTGGCACGTAAGTTCCCCACCGCAGCGCATGTGGCGTGGGAATGGTTCACCCCGCTGGCTCGTTTCAAGCCGACCAACTGGTGGCACCGCGGTGTTGGCCACGATGTTGAGGCATGCACCGGCACCTCCGACGCGAAGGTCGACTGGGTTATGGGTGCGTGCATGGTTGTTCCTCGCGCGACCTTCAACCGCCTCGGCGGCATGGATGAGCGTTTCTACATGAACAGCGAAGAGGTGGACTTCCAGTACCGCCTCTCGAACGCTGGCGTGGACCGCTACCTGATTCCTTCGGTGACTGTAACCCACGAGGGAGGCGGATCTTCGCCCTCCGAGCGTCGTATTCAGTGGTTGACTACTGCTCGTTTCATTTATGCCGACAAGTGGGGTTGGGAGAAGAAGCTAGCTATTGCTCTGCGTGCTACTAGCTACGCGAACTTCCTGGTGAACTCGGTGCGCGGCCTGCGCAATAAGGACGTGGACGCTCGCGGCTTCCTTGTTGCTGAGCTGGAGCGTATCGCCAAGGCAGAGCGCCGCGAAAACTAAGTGTTAAACCACCGGAATTTACCGTGATGGTTCCGTAAGATTTTTTGCCGCCTTCATAA
>NZ_CALJRY010000016.1 GCF_937976295.1 uncultured Rothia sp.
GATCGGAGCCACCAATACCGATGTTCACAACGGTCTCGATGCGCTTGCCGGTGATACCGGTCCACTCGCCGTTGCGCACGCGCTCAGCGAATGCGTAAATCTTCTTCAGCACAGCGTGAACGTCTGCGTCTACGTCCTGGCCGTCAACGGTCAGTGCCGGGGTGTAACCCTCGGGGCGGCGCAGTGCGGTGTGCAGTACTGCGCGGTCCTCGGTGACGTTAATGTGCTCGCCGGAGAACATAGCCTCGCGAGCCTGCTCCAGCTTGACCTCTTCAGCAAGCTTGACCAGCAGCTCAACGGTCTCGGAGGTAATCAGGTTCTTGGACAGGTCGACGTGCAGTTCGTCGGCGGTGAAGCTGAACTTCTGCGCGCGTTCCGGGTCAGCGGCAAACCATTCGCGCAGGTTCGGAGTGAGGGATTTGTGATGAGCGGACAGAGCGGACCACGCGGAGGTGGTCGTGGGGTCAATAGAAGTAGTCATGGTTCCATTCTCTTATTTTCGGGTGCCTATGTCACCTCTTTCGAAGGTGATATGGGACGATACGGCGAAAAAAATCGAAACCTGGCACGTCATTGTGGGCCTTGCAGTATCAAGATGTAGAGTAAACCCCATGACTTCTTCACCTGAACACACGCCCGCTGATACTCACGCGCCACGCTACCTGCTCGTTTCTCGCGAAGGGGAAACCCTTCTCAACGCTGACGGAACCGTGCACTACCTGACCGGTCACGATACTGCCGAGCCGCTGCCTGAGGAAGCTATCCTGGCGCGTAGCGTGATTCGCCCCGCCGCCTACGGTGCTGACGCCCAGAAGAATAGTGGTGCGGAGGTGCACGTGCTCTACTGTGAGGATGAAACCCTCGCGCAGATCGCCGCTGACCTGAATAATCCTCGGGTGCGCGCCTCCAGCAGTGGCTTCTGGTACTACCCGGTCCACGAGGACCCGGAAGGCCGCGCCCACTACGCAACCGCCCTTGCACGCCGCGACTACCTCATCGACATGCGCTACTCCGCCTACAGCGGCGAAGAGGCGCCCCTCGGCTCCAAGGGAATCCGCCGCACCGCCTCGGGCGAAATGGTGTTCCCCCGTATCGAACCCGCCGTCATGGCGCTGGTGACCAGCCGTGACGGCGAGCGCGTACTGCTGGCAAACAACCGCCAGTGGCACCCCAACCGTTTTGCGCTCATCGCGGGGTTCGTTGACCCCGGCGAAAACCTCGAAGAGGCAATCGCCCGTGAAGTCTACGAAGAAACCGGCCTGCACGCCCTGAGCACCGAGTACCGCATGAGTGACGTGTGGCCTTTCCCGCGCTCGCTCATGATTTGCTACCGGGTGCGCGTGGATGAGAACGAAACCATCATCCATCACGACGGTGAGATTCGTGCTGCACGCTGGTTCACCGCCGCTGAGCTGCGTGAGGCGATTACTATTTCGGAGGAGCGCGGCAACAGTGACGAGGATGACCCCGCCAAGCTGGAATTGCCCGGCACGAACGCTGTCGCCCGCCGCATGATTGATGAGTGGCTCGCAGAAAAGCCCTAATGATACACTGGTAGCTAAGCCCAACGGAGGGGGGTCCGTTTTGGCGTGCCCGGAAACGCTCTCACTTTAGAGTGGCTCCACCGGCAAACGCTCAAACCGGCAAATACCCGAGAATCAGAGGGTATTGCCTCCTAGTGACCCCCTGCGCTGTGTAGAGCGCACCCTTTGGCAAGACTATCCCCTAGATTTAAGCGAGAAACTTAACGCATGTCTGAAAACACCGCTTCGCGCCCCGACCTTCGCAATGTGGCTATCGTGGCACACGTTGACCACGGCAAGACCACCATCGTCGACGCGATGCTGCAGCAGACCCACGCCTTCTCTGCCCACGCAGATGTTGAAGACCGAGTCATGGACTCCGGCGACCTCGAAAAGGAAAAGGGCATCACCATTCTGGCGAAGAACACCACCGTGTTCTACAACGGCCCTTCCGCCAACGGTGAGACCATCACCATTAACGTTATTGACACCCCCGGCCACGCCGACTTCGGTGGCGAGGTGGAGCGCGGCCTGTCCATGGTTGACGGCGTTGTGCTGCTCGTGGACGCATCCGAAGGCCCGCTGCCCCAGACCCGCTTTGTGCTGCGTAAGGCACTGGCTGCTAAGCTGCCCGTGATCCTCGTGGTGAACAAGGTTGACCGCCCCGACTCCCGTATTGACGAGGTTGTTGGCGAGTCCATGGACCTGCTGCTCGGCCTGGCATCCGATTTGGCGGAGGAGGTTCCCGACCTGGACCTGGACGCCGTGTTGGACGTTCCGGTGGTGTACGCATCCGGTAAGGCTGGCGCTGCATCCCTGAACCAGCCCGCAGACGGCCAGCTGCCCGACAACGACGACCTTGAGCCGCTGTTCAAGACCATCATCGAGCACGTGCCCGCTCCCACCTATGACCCCAACGAGGTTCTGCAGGCACACGTGACCAACCTGGACTCCTCCCCGTTCCTGGGTCGTCTGGCACTGGTCCGTATCTTCAACGGCACCCTGAAGAAGGGCCAGACCGTTGCCTGGGCACGTCACGACGGTGAAATCAAGAACGTTCGCATCTCCGAGCTGCTGGCGACCAAGGCGCTTGAGCGTGTTCCCGCAGAGTCCGCTGGCCCTGGCGAGATCGTTGCAGTGGCTGGTATTGAGGACATCACCATTGGTGAAACCCTGACCGACGCTGAGAACCCCAAGCCCCTGCCGCTGATTAAGGTGGACGACCCGGCGATCTCCATGACTATCGGTATTAACACCTCCCCGCTGGCTGGCCGCGTCAAGGGCGCAAAGGTCACCGCACGTCAGGTGAAGGACCGCCTGGACCGCGAGCTGATCGGTAACGTGTCCATCAAGGTTCTGCCCACCCAGCGTCCGGACGCGTGGGAAGTTCAGGGCCGTGGCGAGCTCGCCCTGGCTATCCTCGTGGAGCAGATGCGCCGCGAAGGCTTCGAGCTGACCGTGGGTAAGCCCCAGGTGGTTACCAAGACCATCGACGGCAAGGTCTACGAGCCCATGGAGCACATGATTATTGACGTGCCCGAGGAGTACCTGGGCGCTGTCACTCAGCTGATGGCTGCGCGTAAGGGCCGCATGGAGAACATGTCGAACCACGGTACCGGTTGGGTCCGTATGGAGTTCGCTGTTCCCGCACGTGGTCTGATTGGTTTCCGTACTCAGTTCCTGACTGAAACCCGCGGTGCCGGTATTTCTTCCTCCTACTCGATCGAGCACGAGCCCTGGGCTGGCGAGATTGAGTACCGCACCAACGGTTCGCTGATTGCTGACCGTGCCGGCGTGGTGACCCCCTACGCGATGATTAACCTGCAGGAGCGCGGCACCTTCTTCGTGGAGCCCACTTCTGAGGTGTACGAGGGCATGATCGTTGGTATGAACTCCCGTGCAGACGACATGGAAGTTAACATCACCAAGGAAAAGAAGCTGACCAACATGCGTTCTTCGACCGCGGACAACTTCGAAAACCTGACCCCGCCGAAGAAGCTGACCCTGGAAGAGTGCCTCGAATTCGCTCGTGAAGACGAGTGCGTTGAGGTGACTCCCGAGGCGATTCGTATCCGTAAGGTCATCCTGGATTCCAACGAGCGTGTCCGCGAGTTCCGCCGCCGCGCCCGCGCGAACGACTAATACAGCGCAAGACGTTACATCCTCGCAGCTGTAACTGTCGTATAGAGCCGCCGCTACCTTCTGAAAAGGAGGTGGCGGCGGCTCTGTTTAACCACCCCGACCCGTTTGGGAGCTAACGACGGGGTAGCGGGGGAGGGGACGAGGAGAGTCGGGTGCTTTTGCTTTCTGCCGAAAACCGCTTCCAAAAACCGCCTCCGAAAAGCCCGGACACCTCGCGCTTCACATGCGAGTGTGTAAGATAAAATAATGCGCCTGCACGGTGGCGGCACTTATCCGCTGCTCACCTCTGCCGCTCAACGATGTAAATTGCCGGCGCGCTATTGACCGTCCGACAAACCCAACCCTGCGTATGAGAGGGAAAGCCTGTGTCTGAAACCGAGAACACTCAGCCTGATTCTGCGACCCCCAGCTACCCCACGCAGGGTGAGCGCATCGCCCCCGGCTCGCGCCGTGACCTGTTGCCGAATAACTACGATGCGAAGAAGACACGCATCCTGTTCGTGCACGCACACCCGGACGACGAAACCTCCTCGACCGGTGCGACCATGGCGTACTACGCGCAGAAGGGCGCGGAGGTGTACCTGCTGACCGCTACCCGCGGTGAGCTGGGCGAGGTCATCCCCGAGGAGCTACACCACCTGGAGGTCGGTAAGCCCGGCTGCCGTGATAACGGTGAGGCGCTGGGCGAGTACCGCACCGGTGAGCTTGCCGGCGCTGTTAAGGCGTTGGGCGTGAAGAAGCAGTTCTTCCTGGGCCAGGAGCCCGCCGTTGCGGAAGGCGCGTTGCCGCTGTACCGTGACTCCGGCATGGCGTGGGGCCCGGAGGGTAAGCCCGTCGCCAACCCTGTGGCGGCGGAGGATTCGTTGACCGCGCAGCCGCTGGAACCGCAGGCTCAGGCGCTGGTTGCCGCGATCCGCGCCCTCACCCCGGATGTTCTGGTCACCTACGATTCGGACGGCGGCTACGGCCACCCCGACCACGTGCGTGTGTACGAAATCGTGCACCGTGCCCTGCGGATCCTTGACGATGACGAGGATCGCCCGATTCTCACCTGGGGCATTGAGGGCGAGTTCGATGCGGCTGATCAGCGCCTGCAGGCTGCCATTTACGGTGACGGCACCGCTAAGCGCAAGGCAATGGAGGCGCACCGCACCCAGATTACGGTCGTGGATGAGAAGACTTTTGAGTACTCGAATAAGGTGCCGCAGAAGATTTCTGCCGTGGAGACTTTCCGCGTGCTCGACGGTGACCCGACCGCGACCGTGCACCCGAAGCCGCAGGAGGCGGGTCTGGTGTCGAGCCTGCTGACCGGCTCGATTCTGGGTATTTTTGCCGGTATCGCAGGGTCGATTTACCACGCCTGGGTCGTTTACGCGGGGGATACCGCCCTGCCCTTCGGCTTGCTGGTGGCGTACCTGACGGTTTTCTTCACCGCCCTGTGGTGTGCCCTGTCGTTGCGTCGCGGTTACGCTGCGGCTGTCGTGGCTGTTGCGGCGTTCGTGACCGTGTACGTGCTCGGTTACGCTCGCCCCGATTCGCCCTTTGTTCTGGTGAATCCGGGACATTCGGCGATTGGCCTGTACGGTGCCCTGTGGTGGTTCGGAGCCCCGGTCGCGGCGATGCTGGGCATGCTCGTGTACACGCGCGCTCGCGTGAAGGACGCGCAGTATTTCTCGCCGCGTGCGGCGCATCAGCGTGCCCGCGCAAAAAAGTAGGCGCCAAGAAGTAGGTGCCAAGAAGTAGCCTTGGGGCCCAGCACTGAGCCATAACGTGGGGGAGGGGCGTTCCGGTTTGCCGGGGCGCCCCTCCTGCTGTTTTGGGCGCTGCACCGCTGCTGTTTTCTAAGCCCGACGATAGAGGGCAATAGGGAAGAAAATGTATGCGTTATTCGGTAAATTGTGCGGGGTGGAAATAGCGGCGACTTCATCAAAAAATTCATGTGACGAAGATTTCATTTTTGGCTTAATCTATTTTTAAAAGCCTTCCGACTGGTAATAATGCAAAGAAATACCAGGTCAGCCTAGCCTAAAAAATACCCCCACAAACCCGTGAGTGCACTGTCTGATGCACCACGAAAATACGGTTAAACAGCCGGCGCGCGATAGACTATACACAGACTTCCCCGCCGGGTACCACCTACTCGGCGGTTTACTCTGTAGATTTTGCCCTGCAGCAGACGACCCGCAGAACGGCGGGCACGGGGCGAACAGCTTGTAGAAAGGCACACCAATGACCTACGTAATCGCGCTTCCCTGCGTGGATGTCAAAGACCGCGCATGCGTTGAAGAATGCCCCGTCGACTGCATCTACGAAGGCGATCGCACCCTGTACATCCACCCGGATGAGTGCGTGGACTGCGGCGCCTGCGAGCCCGTCTGCCCCGTAGAAGCAATCTACTACGAAGATGACGTTCCCGAAGAGTGGAGCGAATACGTCAGCGCCAACGCAGACTTCTTCGACGACCTGGGTTCCCCCGGCGGCGCAGCAAAGCTCGGCCCCACCGGCAAGGACGTACCCTTCATCGCGGCGCTGCCCCCTCGTGGTGAGTAATAGCTACAACCGCATAGACTGATCGCACCCCGCTGGCGGGTGCCAAGAGCCTCCATCTAGCACCCGGTGCCCACGCACCGTCTAGGCGCTGGAATGGAGGCTCTTGCCATAGGCACGGAAGCGCGCGGACGCTAGACTAAAATGACGAAAATTATTCCCAAGCAACCAGGTGACACAATGACTTACGGCCTGAACCTGCCCGAATACCCCTGGGAGGCGCTCGCCCCCTACCGCGCAACCGCAGCCGCCTACCCGGACGGCCCGGTGGACCTGTCCATCGGCACCCCGGTCGACCCGACCCCGCAGAATATTCGCGAGGCGCTGGCGGCAGCCTCCAACGCACCCGGCTACCCGACCACTCACGGCACCCCCGCTCTGCGTGAGGCTATTGCCGAGTGGTTTGCGCGCCGCCGCGGCGTGACCGGTCTGAACCCTGACGCGATCATGCCCACGGTCGGTTCGAAGGAGCTCGTGGCGTGGCTGCCGTTCCTGCTGGGCCTGGGTCCGGGCGATGTGGTCGTGTACCCGCGCGTTGCGTACCCCACCTACGATATGGGTGCGCGTTTTGCCCGCGCAGAGTCCGTGCCCGCCGACAGCCTGGACGAGCTGGATGCCGACACCCGCAGCCGTGTGAAGCTGATTTGGGTGAACTCCCCGGCGAACCCGAACGGTGTGGTGCGTACCGTGGAGCAGCTGCGTGAGATTGTCGCGCAGGCACGCGAAATCGGTGCTGTGGTGGCTTCCGACGAGTGCTACGCGGAGCTCGGCTGGGGCGCCTGGGACGAGGCGCGCGGCGGTCAGCCGGTGCCGTCCATCCTGGATCCTCGCGTGTGCGATGGCGACTTCACCGGCCTGTTTGCCGTGTACTCGCTGTCGAAGCAGTCGAACCTCGCCGGTTACCGTGCCGCGTTCATTGCCGGTGCCCCCGAGCTGATGCCGAACCTGATCAATAGCCGCAAGCACGCCGGCATGATTGTGCCCGCGCCCGTGCAGGCTGCCATGATGGTGGCGCTGGCTGATGAGGCGCATGTGGCGGCGCAGAAGGACCTGTACCGTGCCCGCCGCGAGGTGCTGGAGGAGGCGATTACCGCCGCAGGTGGTCGCATCGAGAATTCTGAGGCTGGCCTGTACCTGTGGACCACTTTCGGTGAGTCCACCTGGGATTCGATTGGTCGCCTGGCGGAGCTAGGTATTATTGCTGGTCCCGGCGTGTTCTACGGTGAGGACGGTGAAGGTTACGTACGTATCGCCCTGACCGCCTCCGATGAGGCGGTGGCGAAGGCTGCTGAGCGTCTGAAGGCTTCTGTAGCCCAGTAAAGCTCCAGAAGCCCAGCAAGCTCCAGAAGCTCTCAGCAAGCCCGGTAAACAACTTACTCCGGGTAGCAAAAGCCCCCGCGCCCTCCCTGAACTGCCTCCCGTTTCTTGGACAACAAAACTAAAGTCCAAGAAACAGGAGGCTTTTCATGTCCATCAACCTAGGATTAAGACACGATCGTTCGCTCCGGGAACAAGCAGCGCAAATGTTCGAGAGAGGATTCGGCTATGGTCTAACCGCCAGGAAGCTTGGTGTGTCCGCCGCGACTGTGAGAGAGTGGCAGAAAATGTACCGCGTCATCGGGAAGGACGGGCTTCTTACCATGGGAGTAAAACGAACCAAATACGACTACGAGACCAAAGTCGCCGCAGCGGCGGCCGTGGTTGACGGTGGGATGAGTAAGCCCGAGGCGATGGTGCATTTCGGTATTGCCAGCGCGACACCGTTGAAACAGTGGTGCAGGCTGTACCGGCAAGGCGGCGCGCAGGCACTTAAGCCTAAACCTAAAGGCAGGCCGAAGGGGTCGGTGCGGGCGGTGCCACCAACGCGTGAGGAGGAACTTGCTGCGCGCGTGCGCAAGCTTGAGGCACAGGTGGCGTACCTAAAAAAATCGATTGCCCTGAAGGCGCAGAGGCGCTCCCAAACCGGGACAAAGCCCTAGCGGTCGCCGAGCTTTCAGGGCGTGGACACGCGGTGTGTGATCTCCTCGAGGCCGCCGGTCTTGCCAGGTCGAGCTACTACTACGCGCTGGCTCACCCCCAGCAGCCAACCAGGGCGTATCTGCGGCCCAAGGTCGCCCAGATCTTTTCGCGAACCCCCAACGGGTGCGGTCACAGGCAGGTAGCCATGTGCCTGCGCGCTGAGGAAGGAGAGCGCATCGCCGACAAGACGGTCTTGAAGATGATGCGCGAGATGGGGCTGCGCTGCGGCATACGCC
>NZ_CALJRY010000017.1 GCF_937976295.1 uncultured Rothia sp.
GGGACAATCAGCTTCGCATCCACAAGACTGCGCAGGTCATTCGTAATGGAAGTACGTGAAGCGCCCCGACCCCAATGCTCCTGGATAAACGCCGCGGAAACCGCCTCACCCTGTGCGCGCAGGCCACGCACAATGCCGGCCTGGCGTTCACTGAGGCCCTCAAGCGACGCGTCGGCTCCCGCCGGTTCGACGGTGTCGACTGAATGTTTGCCCTTGGGATGGGCTGCTTGCTGAGTCTTATCCTCAGGCGCGGTCTTCTGTTCCGTAGAAGACACACCCTGCGGGGGTTGCATCAGAGTGACCTGCACATAGAGCAGCCGGTCAGCAAACTGGGGGGCGGGCAGACCCGCATCCTTCAGCGCGCGCAGAACCGTGGGAATACCGGAAGCCCTATTCTCTGCAATCAAACGCCCCGTCCCCGGGTCGGGCAGGTCAGTCAGAATGCTCGCCAGGTAGCTATTGCGGGTTGAAGAAACACCGGGCTGACCGAAATCTCGGATAGTCACAGCACCATAAATACCACCCGGGCTACGCACCACCAGACGGTTGGTGTAGAGCTCAACCTGCACCTGCGAACCGCGCGCACCGGGCGAGTAGTCGCGGTGCATGAGGGCGTTGACCAGGAGCTCGCGGATAGCCTCCAGCGGATACTCGTAACGCTCAACCCGCCCGATACCGCTGCTGTTGAGGCCCTCCATCGTGGACGTTTTGCGCATATTGCGAACCAAAACGCCCATAGCTTCATCCAACATGGAGGGGATAGGCCCGGTGCAGCTGTGATTGTCGAGGAAACGTCGACCGTCTTCGGTGACCTCACCAAGCTCTTCACCGGGAAGAACAACAACGCTCATCATCAGCTGCGGGAAGAACGCCTGCGGGTATGAACCCATGGCGAGAAGCGCTCCAAGAGTGGGCACTTCTCGGCCTTCAGAATCGATGCGTAGAATGCGTGCCTGCAGAAGAACCTCACGGTCAGAAAGCGCCGCAAAAACACGAGGCTGCTCCTCGCGCAGGCGAGCGACATAGGCGCTCACAAGGGTGGGGGAGAGGTCTTTGAAGCTTGCCTCACTAATCAGCTCCTCGTCGTAGCGGGGCTGACTGCGGTTCTCTAGGAGGCGGTCAATCTCGTACTTAGTGAGGCGAATATCGGCCTCGCCAACACGCTGGTAGGAACCGTTATACATGCCGTGCGCTTCGATGTAGTAGGGCTTCTGCGTCGGGTCGCCGGGGAGCACATCGATGCGCACAATACGGTGCTGGCCCTCTGCCACCTCAATATCTACCGCCTCAATGTGAATATCTACCGGGGGTCGAGGCGTGATCTTGGAACGGATTGCCTCAACGGATGCGTCATGGACTGCCTGCGCGTTGAAACCTTCAACCGGCTGTAGACCTTCTGCCGGGTCGGTGAGGCCAAGAAGAATGGTGCCGCCGTCTCCATTGGCGAAGGCGCTAACGGTTTCAAGAACAGACTTGGGGAACCCGCCAGCTGCAGCTTTGACTTCTACCTGTCCGTTTTCAGCCTGGCTACGGCGTAGGTTTTCGATGAGTTCGGCGGTGTTAGTTTCCATGCATACTCCCGAGGGCTACTTCTTGGTGAACGTCATAGCAACGTCATAACAGCATCATAACAATTTCTGTCATGATGTTGTTA
>NZ_CALJRY010000018.1 GCF_937976295.1 uncultured Rothia sp.
AGAATACCCGCGATGATAGGCGAATACGGCAGCATCCAAGATGCCGAGAAGTACCCAAACTCGGGAATGGTGAGCTTGATGAGGTATTCAGCTTCGCCGGGTTTTCCGGCGATGAGTCCGCGCAGGTGGTCCCGGGTGCTGCGTCCGTCAGGTAGCTTGCCGTCCTTTGCGATGCCCATGGATTCGAACCAGCCTGCGACGGTGTTTTCGACCTGCAGGTAGGAGCTGTGGGCGACTCTGACAACAGTTGCGGTGGCGCCGAACTTTGCGGCACTCACACCGAGGTCTGCAGCGAGGCCGGTGCAGAGAGTGGCAGCCAGCTGGGCGCGTCCGTTAATGCCGAGGAAGAGTCGGGTCTCATTGGCGATGCCGAGAATGGGCATGGTGCGGTCGGCGCAGGTGCGGCTGACGGTGTCGAGGCCGTCGGCAATGGCGGGCATTTCTTCGAGGGTAACGCTGATGGTGCCTGCGGTGGGCCCTGCGGAGTCGGTGAGGTCACCGATGGGCGCAACGGTGGGTCCGGTAATCATGGTGTCTCCTGGGGTGGGGTTAGTGGGTTCGGATGAGCGAGCTCAGCCCGTCGGGCAGGTTCACGTGCATGAGTGAATCCAGCGTTGACTGGGCTTTTTGCACGCCTGAGCGGGCGATGATTTCGCCGGGGTCGAGCTTTTCGAGAACGTCGGCGGCGCCGTCGGCAAGTTTGCCGAGTAGCCCGTCTACAACGGAGGCGGCGGCTTGGATTGCCTGCGCTTTGGCGGTGAGGTCGTTAGCGAGTTCTTCACCGGCGGCGGCGATCATGGCGGCGGCACCTTCGGCTTGTTCGGCCTGGTGGCGGATTTTGTCGCGGTGTTCTTGGAGTTGTCGCCGGTAGGCGCGTCCGGCTTCGGATGCCCAGTGGTCGCCGTTAAGTTCGTTGGCGCGTTGGTGTGCGGTGCGGATTTCTTGGGCTTCGGTGCGCATCCTGTGGGAGAGTTCTGCCCCTTTGGTGCGGGCGAGCGTGGCGGCGGCCATGAGCTGGCTTGCGAGGGCGTGTCCGGCTGCGGTGCCGATGCCCATGTGTCCTGCTGCTCGGAGGATGTCGGTTGGCTCGATTCGGGGCAGGTGGGGTGCGGGTGGTGGTGCGGTGTCGACGATGGTGTTCATGATGTGTCCTTTCGCGGCGGGTTTGTTTTAGGCTAAATCTGCCGCGGTGACTGTGCAGGCCGGGTGCGCCAATCTGTGGATAACTCAGGCTTGTTTCGAAAAATTCGCACGTTTTTCGCCCTCAAGACCCGAAAAATACCCCTTCCGCACCCCCTCGTTTTGTCATATTTCTGCAACTAACCGAGCCACCCGTCACGTCCATATGCTCTGCCCGCCTCTTTTTTTCGGCGAATTCATGCAAAAATAGAGTTATGTCTCACACCAATAACACCTTCTTGCCTTCTGGCCGTATTGATCTGGGCACCGGCGAACTTGCACTGGGCCCCCTGGACGGACGCTACGCATCCGTGACCGCACCCCTGACCAACTACCTTTCTGAGGCGGCGCTGAACCGCGACCGTATTCACGTTGAGGTTGAGTGGTTCATTTATCTGTGCGAGCACGAGGTGCTGCCGGGCCTGTCCCCGCTGAGCGAGGAGCAGAAGAAGGGCCTGCGCGCCATCGTGACCGATTTCAACGCTGATTCTGTGGCGGAGCTGGCTGAGATTGAGGCTGTCACCGTTCACGATGTGAAGGCGGTTGAGTACTACATTGGTCGCCGCCTGGAGGGCCTGGGTCTGGGCCACCTGGTGCCGCTGGTTCACTTCGGCTGCACCTCCGAAGACATTAACAACCTCTCCTACGCGCTGGGTATCAAGGATGCCGTTGAGAACGTGTGGATCCCTGCGGCGGAGGAGCTGATTGAGGTTCTGCTGAAGCTGGCTGAGGACGGCCGCGACGTGCCGATGCTGTGCCGTACTCACGGTCAGCCGGCGACCCCCTCCACCCTGGGCAAGGAGATGGGTGTGCTCGCCTACCGCCTGAAGCGCCAGGTCAAGCACGTGAAAGCGACCGAGTTCCTCGGCAAGATTAACGGCGCGACCGGTACTTACGCCGCGCACTATGCGTCGGTGCCGAGCGCTGATTGGCAGAAGATTTCTCGTGGTTTTGTGGAGCACCTGGGCCTGACCTGGAACCCGCTGACCACTCAGATTGAGTCGCACGACTGGCAGGCTGAGCTGTACTCGGATATCGCTCATTTCAACCGCGTGTTGCACAACCTCTGCACCGATGTGTGGAGCTACATTTCGATTGGTTTCTTCCGGCAGATTCCGGTGGCTGGTGCGACCGGTTCGTCGACCATGCCGCACAAGGTGAACCCGATTCGTTTCGAGAACGCGGAGGCTAACCTGGAGCTGTCGAACGCGCTGCTGGATTCGCTGGGTTCGACTCTGGTGACTTCTCGTTGGCAGCGTGACCTGACTGACTCGTCGGCGCAGCGCAATATTGGTGTGGCGTTTGGCCACTCGGTGCTGGCTATCTCCAACGTGGTGAAGGGTCTGCAGCGTCTGGATATCGCAACCGATGTTATTTCCGCTGACCTGGATGCGAACTGGGAAGTTCTGGCTGAGGCTATCCAGATGGTGATGCGCGCTGAGGCTATCGCTGGTGTTCCCGGCATGGAGAACCCGTATGAGCGTCTGAAGGAGCTGACTCGCGGTCACCGCGTGGATGCCGCTCGCCTGAAGGAGTTCGTGGCTACTTTGGGCCTGTCCCCCGAGGCTGAGGCGCGTCTGTCTGCACTGACTCCGCACACCTATAACGGTATTGCGGCTCAGCTGCTAGATCACGCGAAGAACGCTTAGTCCGTAGCAAAGGATCAAACAGAAGACCCCGGGTCCCTGTGTTGAGGGATTTGGGGTCTTTAGCATGTTGGGTCTTTAGCGTGTTGGGTCTTCGCTATGTTCCGGTTTTATGACCGGCGAAGATTTTAGCGGCCGAGCATGCGGCGGTGGCCGGTTTCGGTGTCGTTGCCCTTGCCACGGGTAAAGACCTTGCCGGCTACCTTACCTGCGCCTTTGACGCCCTTGAGCAGGGAGCCAGCCACGCCTCCGGAGGAGCCGTCCGAACCTTCGCCGCCCCGTACGCGCGGTGCACGCGGGGTAATCATGAGCTCTGCGGGGAAGTAGGCGGGTGCGTCGCCGAATGCTTGGCGGGTGTTGCGCACGACGTCCTTGCCGAGGGTCAGGTTCGCGCCACCGCCAACGACTGCGCCCACGCCGAAGGGCAGGGCACGGCCGAGCAGTGCACCGGTCTGGCGGGTGAGGAAGCGGCGGATGAACATGTTGCGGATGGTACGTTCGACGCTGAACATCTTGCCGTTGGAGGAGTTGCCGAGTAGCATGCCCCACTTGTTGGAGACGCCGCCTGCCTTGCCGGTCTGCAGTAGCACGGTGTTCATGAGCTGGGAGCCTTCTTCGCCGAGCATGATTGCCATGACCATGGCGCGGGCGGTTTCGGGGTCGTGTACGTGCACGCCGTGCAGTTCTGCGACTGCCTGGGCGTAGAGTGCGGTGCGTTCGAGGTAGCCGCCGACTGCGAGCGCCGACAGGCTCATGGAGGTGACGGTACCTACGCCGGGTACGAATGCGGATGCGCCGGTGACGCCGCCGATGGCGGTAATGTCGCGCAGGTAGGTGCG
Organism: uncultured Rothia sp.; assembly: GCF_937976295.1. Classification (GTDB taxonomy): domain Bacteria; phylum Actinomycetota; class Actinomycetes; order Actinomycetales; family Micrococcaceae; genus Rothia. The sequence goes on from NZ_CALJRY010000018.1 coordinate 3,665, forward strand.
GTCGAGGCGCTTGTGGATCTGTTCGGGGGTTTCGTCGGGGTGCGCTTCACGCAGTTTTTTGACGATGGACAGCGCGAGCGGTCGTTGCATGCGCAGTACGTTGTCGAGGGTGTTGGTGAGCGCGGGACGGGGGTTGCCGTCTTCATCGAATAGAGACTTCTTCGGGTCAAGCATGCTCTCAGTAAATCACGGCTTGGTGAATATTTCCTGAATATGGGGCCTGTGGTGGGGTTTGGGGGGTGAAATTTCACCGAGGGCGTGGAG
>NZ_CALJRY010000019.1 GCF_937976295.1 uncultured Rothia sp.
CCAGAAAAAACCCACAAAACACACAATATACGTGTTACTATCTGAGAATTATGAGGCCCCTCACGGGGTCGCTACACACCATGTCACGAACACGAGAGGACCACTATGGTCACTATCATTGTGGCGGCACACGGCGAGTCGGCTCCGGCTCTGCTGAAGACCGCCGGCATGATCCTCGGTAACTTCGAAAACGTCCACCCGGTCACGTTCCTGCCGGGTCAGGGCCCCGAAGATCTCGTCGAAGAGTACACCCGCATCGTTGAGGCGTCCGAAGCAGAAGAAACCCTGCTGCTGGTCGACCTCTTCGGCGGTAGCCCCTACAACGCCGGTGCGCAGTTCGCAGCCACCCGCGAGGGTGTCGACGTCGTCTCCGGTGTCAACGTACCGATGCTTATCGAGGTTATCTCCGGCGCAGGCCGTAAGAACGCAACCCTCAAGTCCCTGGTTGCTAAGGCTCACAAGGCCGGCACTAAGGGTATTCGCTCCTTCCAGGAGGCGAACCAGCCCGCAACCGCCAAGCCCGCCGAGGCGAAGCCCGCAGAGACCAAGGCAGTCGAGGTTCCTGCTGCTCAGCAGGTTCCCGGCGGCACCATGGACGCCATCTTCACCCGCATCGACTCCCGCCTGATTCACGGTCAGGTGGCAGGCACCTGGGTTCCCCATATCGCACCGCAGACCTTCATCGCGGCATCCGATAATGCGGCACACGATCAGCTGCGCAAGTCCCTGCTGCTGCAGGTCGCGCCGACCAGCGTGAAGACCAACGTCCTGGACATCGCTAAGGCGGGCCGCGTGTACAACAACCCCAAGTACACCGGCATGAAGACCATGTTCGTCGTGGAATCCCCCGTTGACGTGGTGCGACTGCTCGACGAAGGCGTCAAGATCAACGAAGTAAACGTTGGTGGCGTCACCTTCAAGACCGGCATGGTTCAGCTTTCGGACGCAGTGTACGCCTCCGAGGAGCACCTGGAAGCCTACCGCGAACTCATTAAGCGCGGTGTGAAGCTGACGGTGCAGCAGCTACCCAACCACTCCCCGGTTGATTTGGAAAAGATCCTCAAGCAGAAAGGCCTGGACGCATGAGCGCCCTGACGTTTATTCTCGTTGTTCTCGTGGCGTTCATTGCGGGCGTCGCATCCGTGGTGGACGAGCGTCAGTTCCACCGCCCCCTGGTCGCTTGTACCCTGATGGGTTTTGCGCTGGGTGACCCGACTACCGGCATTATGCTCGGTGGCGCACTGGAGCTCATCGCCCTGGGCTGGATGAACGTCGGTGCGGCTATGGCTCCCGACTCGGCTCTGGCGTCCACCATCTCCGCTGTTGTTGTGATTCAGGGGCACCAGGACATCACCACCGGTATTGCTATTGCTGTGCCGCTGGCGGCGGCAGGTCAGGTTCTGACCATTTTCGTTCGTACCATTACGGTGTTCTTCCAGCATCAGGCTGATAATTTCGCGAAGACCGCGAACTTCCGAGGTATTGAGCTGATGCACATCAGCGGTATGGTTCTGCAGGGTCTGCGTGTTGCTATCCCGACCGCTATTGTGGCTCTGATTAGCTCCGAAGAGCTGACCCGCCTGCTGAACATGATTCCTGCCGAGGTGACCACCGGTCTGCGTATTGCAGGTGGCATGATTACCGTGGTCGGTTTCGCAATGGTTATTAACATGATGCGTTCGAAGGCTCTCATGCCCTTCTTCTTCCTGGGCTTCATTGCCGCTGCCGCTATCCCGGCAACCCAGTCAATTTCGATTGCTGGCACCGAAGGCGCGAAGGATCTCGTCGCAACCCTGTCCGGTCAGGCACAGTTCAACCTGGTTGCTATCGGTATTGTGGGCGCTTGCCTGGGTCTGCTGTACACCCAGCTGAACCCGCTCTTCCATAAGAGTGAGGCACCCGCCGTAGCACCGGCAGCCGCAGCAAACGACCTCGATAACGAGCTCGAGTAAGGAGCATCATCATGACTGAGAACAAGAACGTCGAGCTCGTTGAAGTTCCCGAGCTCACCCAGCGCGATAAGGTCGAAACCTACTTCCGCTCCACTTTCCTGCTTGGTTCGTTCAACTTTGAGCGTATGCAGTCCATTGGTTTCGCGGTTTCCATGATTCCGGCTATTAAGCGCTTCTACACCAAGAAGGAAGACCAGGCGGAGGCGCTGACCCGCCACCTGGAGTTCTTCAACACCCAGCCGTGGGTTGCATCCTCGATTATAGGTGTGACCGCTGCGATGGAGCGTGAGAAGGCAGCCGGTAAGGACATTGACGAGGCCGCTATCACCAACGTGAAGGTGGGTCTGATGGGCCCGCTGGCTGGTGTGGGCGACCCGATTTACTGGGGTACCGCACGTATTGTGCTGGCTGCTCTGGGTGCGTCCCTGGCGGTGACCGGTAATATTCTGGGCCCGCTGCTGTTCTTCTTCGGCCTGACCGCGATTCGCTGGGCGACCCGCTGGTACGGCTTCAAGTACGGTTACGAGAAGGGTACCCAGATTGTGACTGAGGCGGGCGGCAACACCCTGCAGAAGATCACTCAGGGCGCGTCTGTGATGGGTCTGTTCGTGATGGGTGCGCTGGTGTACCGCTGGACGAGCGTGAACATTCCGCTGCCGCTGACCAGCTACACGAACCAGGCTGGCGTAACCGTGGATGTGACCGTTCAGTCTGTGCTGAACGATCTGCTGCCGGGCCTTGCGTCGCTGGGTCTGTGCTTCCTGTGCATGTGGCTGCTGAAGAAGAAGGTCAACGCTATCTGGTTGATTTTCGCCCTGTTTGCCGTGGGTATCCTCGGTTCTTACCTGGGCTTCCTGGCTCTCTAAGAATCCGTGGATAGCCCCGTTCACCCTTGAATGAAGGCGTGAGATTCAGGGGCTGTAATCTCAAGTGGCGGGGATGCGGTCGGTACACTTAGAGGTGCCGGCCGCATCCCTAATTTTATGCAGGGTGCGGCGTGTGCGAACTATTGGCGCAGCCCTCTGCGAAGGAGTTTTTATGACCAAGTTGATGGCTTTCGATCTTGACGGCACGATCCTGTTTGACCGTGCCGTGGAACCTGCCAATGAGCAGGCGATTGCCCGCTGGCAGGCAGAAGGTAACCTGGCGGTCTCATGCACGGGTAAGAGCATTTTTGCTACGCAGCTGGCGCTGAACCCGACCGCCATCCGTTTCGATTATCACGTGCTGTACACGGGTGCGGTGATTACCGACCGGGAGTACCGGGTGATTTATCATCAGCCTCTTCCACTGAGTGTTGTGCAGGCGTGCTACGAGCATTTCAGCACCGTGGACGGCGTGGCACTGTTCGCGACCACTCTGGATAACGATTACAGCCTCTGCGATCGGGTGGGCTCCTCGACGAATATTCTGCCGGCGTTCACTCCCCTGCCGGCTGATGACCTACAGAACCACGAGTACGTGGGTGTGCCCCTGTGGATTCCGGATGCGCAGATCCGCGAGGCGGCATACGCCTGGATTCTGGAGCGTTTTGGTGATTCGGTGGACTGCCATAAGAACCAGGATTTCTTGGATATTGTGCCGCCCGCCTGCACCAAGGGCACCGGCCTGCAGCACCTGGTGGAGTACCTGCAGTCGGAGCATCCGGGTAGCTCCTATGAGGTGCATACGATTGGGGACTCGTGGAACGATATCGGCATGCACCGCTACGCCGACCGTTCGGCGTCTTTCAGCTACTCCCCCGATGAGGTGAAGGCTGTCACCACCGATTGCGTGGATAAGGCGTACGAGTTTATTGAGGCTTCCCTCTAGAAGTTCCATAGAAGCTCCATAGAAGTTCCCGAGGCGGCGTTCAGGCGCGGCGAGCGCTGAGCCTGAACGCCGCTTCCGCGTACTCACTACTTCTCTCGCGCGTACTCGCCGCCTACTCCCCCGTTTCACGTGAAACACCCGCTTTCCCGATACTCCCCACCGTTACTCCCCGTGAGGTTTCTATGTGTCCTTCCGCTTCTCGGCCCAATAAGAATCACCCCAGCAAAAACCAGCCCGGTAAGGAGCAATCTCCCAAGAGCCAGTCTCAGAAGAGCCCGCAGGCCGATTCTGCCCACTCTTACGACCCGTCCAGCTTCTCTGACACCTTCCGCGCTATGGCGCGTGAATCACTCGTGAAGAACCAGAAGAGCCGCCCGGACTCCCCCATCGTCTCGATTTCCCCGGTGCTGATTGTTTTGGGCGCCATTGCGGCGGCGCTGTACGGGCTGTGGCAGAGCTGGGCGTGCCTCATTCCGCTGGTGCTGATTCTGGTGCTCATGTGGGTGCGGTACACGATGCAGCGTCAGGCGCTCAACGATTTTGCGGAGCTGGAGGCGACACACACCGCGTGGAAAAAGACCCGCGACCGCCAGTACCTGGAACTGATGGCGGCGCAGTCGGCGCGCATCCTGGAGGAGAATAAGGCGCTGACCAAGCAGGCTCGCGCGCACGTTCAGGAGTACGCGGATTTCGCGGCGCAGAAGCTGGGTACTCAGCACTAAAGACTCCGCGGCGCTCGCTCACCCCAACTATTCAGCTGGCAAGCATTCGACTAGCAAGCATTCGATTAGCGTTGGTTGAGGTGAGGGTTGAGGCACAGAACAAAAAGACCGTAACCACTCCCCCATACGGGGGCGGTTACGGTCTTTACGTGTTTTAGGGGGTTACACCCTAGTTGGTCTTCTGCTCGGGCGCTCCAATGGGCTCCTCAGCGTCGCCAGTAGCCGCAGCATCGTCCAATCGCTGCACCACAGCGGGGCGGTCATCAAAGCCGCGGCGGGCGCCTCGGGCAGCCTTCGCGTCAAGGGTGTACAGATGCTCGCGGTTCGTCAGCACCACCAGGGTCATGGCATTCAGGCAGACACCCACAATGCACAGAATCCAGCCGATTAGCATGAACCGGCCGCCGGAAAGTACCGCACCGGAAAGCATCAGGGCGATAGAGACGAGGTACGCCGGGGAGAGCAAAAACTTCGTATTCACTACCGACCTACCTAGCGTGCATTGGAGCGAGGCTTGGGGGCGCGACCCGAACGGGGGCGTGAGGGCAGAACACTCACGCGGCCGGGGGCGGGCTCAACAATCGGCTGGGACTCGGTCGGTTCTTCCTCGCGGACCTCGGTAGCCTCGGTAGCTTCAGCGGGCTCGGTCGCCTCAACAGCTTCAACAGCCTCAGCGGGAGCTACTTCCTGCTCATCCTCTGCGGTTGCTTCCGCCGACTGCTCAGCAGCCTCGCTCTCAGCTGCTTCTCGTTCTTCGCGGCGGTGCTCTGCGCGCTCGCGGAGGCGGTTCTCCACGGAGGATTCGAAACCGTCCAGGCTGGTCACCAGTGCGGGGGTCGGGTCACCCTTCGCCTTACCCACGGACAGCACAAAGGCGAGGACATTCAGACCCAGCGCGAGGATGAGAAGGATCCAGCCCAGCCAGATGAGCCAGGGACTAGAGGATCCGACCATGAGCGCGCCGCAAAAAATTACGCCGAGGGAGGTCAGGTACGCAGGCGAGAGAGTCTTGAAATCCATGTCTACTTTCAATGTGTTCGTGAGTTTGAG
>NZ_CALJRY010000020.1 GCF_937976295.1 uncultured Rothia sp.
CGGTAGGTGCGGGGAGCCTGGAGGTTTGTTTCGACCCTTTCGTTTTAACAGGATAGTTCACCGGGCGGCAGTATCCGGTGTGTGAATGCAGACATTCACAGGGTGATACGGGCTGTTATGCCTCTGCTGACTGGTCTTTCCGGGCGCGGGCTGGTCTCTTCGGGCGTGGAGTGGGTACTTTTGGGCGGTATTGCTGAGCTTGTGGCTGAATATTGTTCAGTAATGTAACAATTTTTGTGTAAGTGGTGAAGCTCATGTTAAGGTTGAGCAGGAAGGTTGCAGACCGAAACAGTGGTTGGGTCGGTCTGCATCTCGGTGATTGAAGCCCCTCCTCCGCGTAAGAACCGTCGATTATCTTACTGTGGTGGTGAGATAAAAGGTTCTGGAGGAGGGCGCTATCTTTTAGTCTCAGACCGTACATTCTGTGTGCGGTTGAGGCTAAAGGTTTGTGTTATATGAATGGGCGCCGGATATGTCGGAACATATCCGGCGCCCGCCTTTTTAACCTGCGGCTTAACCTGTGCCTTTTTGCCTGTGCCTTTTTTACCTGTGGCTGCGACTGTCAGGGGTAATCAGGTCGCCTCTAGTCAGGTCGCTTTTAGTTGAGTTGCCTTTAGCTGGTTGCTTTTAGCTAGGTCACTGCTAGTCGGACCACTTGAACTTGCGCGAGGCAATAAAGCCAATGACCACGGTCCACACGATGATGACCCAGTGCGGTTCGGCAAGCCACTGATGCTGAATGAAGTTGCCGCGCAGCGCATCGCCCAGAGCTGCCGAGGGCGACCACGCCACGATTCCGGCGTACCAGTCGGGGAAGGACTTCAGCGGGAACACCACGCCGCCGGCACCGGCAAGAATCACCCAGGCGATATTCACGATGGCGAGGGTCGCCTCCGCGCGGACCGTACCGGCAATGAGCAGCCCCAGCGCCGTAAACGCGCCGGCACCCATGACCATCGTGATGATGGAGCGCGAGACGGCGATAGCGTCCGGGCGCCACCCCAGGCCGTACCCGAGCACCGCCACCAGCGTGAACTGAATCGCCACGACCACCAGCACCGCAATGCACTTGCCCATAATCAGGCCGTTACGGCCCAGGGGAGTGGTCGCCAGGAACCGCAGCACGCCGTAGCGGCGATCAAAACCGGTGGCAATGCCCTGACCGGACAGCGCCGTAGAAATCACGCAGAGCGCCAGAACGCCGGGGACCGCCGCATCCATGCGGGATACCCCGACCGAGTTCGCGTACTCATCAATCAGGCCGGTGAACCGCAGGGCAATGAGCGCCATGACGGGAAAAATAATGTTCAGCATCAGCTGCTCGCCGTTGCGTAGCATCGCCATGGTTTCGTAACGGCCCTGCTCAATGACGCGCACGAGCGGGTAGTTCGCGCGCGGGGGAATGTACTCCTCGTCTTCATCAATAGAGGAGACCTTGGGACGGGTGTTCGCGGGGCGTTCTTCCATTCGGGTCCCTTCCGCTCGGTTCTCGTCTGCTCGGTTCTCTTCTGCCGGGTTTTTTACAGCGTTTTCGGCAGCGTTTTCTACAGCCCGGTTGTTGGTGCGTGCGGTGTTGCTCATCGGATATCACGTCCTGAAATGTCGAGGAAGACATCCTCAAGGGTCTTCGGTTCCATGGTGAGAGAAATCGGCATGAGGTAACGCTCGGCGAGTGCCGCGGTGAACGCCGCCAGGTGCTCGGGGCGTAGCGCGCCGACCAGCTCATACTCGCCGGGCACGGCAGGGGCGCCGTCATGCGCCGGGGTGTAGGGCACCTTCTCGATGAGCTCCACGCCGGCACGCAGATGCGCGGGCAGTAGCTGCTCACGGGTGGGGGTGGGTGCGTTCAGGCTGTACTGCAGGCGGTTCGTGCCGTCGCTGGCGATGAGCTCGGAGACGGTACCTTCCTGAACCGTGGTGCCGTTTTCAATGATGTACACGTAGTCGGCGAGCTTCTGCGCATCATCAATCAGGTGCGTGGTGAGCACAATGGCGGTGCCGAGTTCACGCTGTTCACGAATGATATCGAAGACGACGTTGCGGGATTGCGGATCCAGACCCGCGGAGGGCTCGTCGAGGAAAAGCACGTCCGGGCGGCCGATGAGAGCGGCAGCCAGGGAGACGCGCTGCTTCTGACCACCCGAGAGGCGGCGAATCGTGGTGCCGTTGAAGGCATCAATACCGAGGCGTTCTGCGAGCTCTTCGACCGGGTACGGGTCGGTGTACATGGTGGAGATGTGTTCCAGCAGCGGGATGGGGTGCATGGCGTTGGGTAGGCCGCCGTCCTGGAGCATAATGCCGACCTTGGCGCGCAGCTCCGAGTCCGCCTGTAGCGGGTTTTCTCCGAGCAGGCGCACGGTACCGCGGGTGGGTTTGAGTAGACCCTGCGCGCAGGCGAGGGTCGTGGTTTTGCCGGCACCGTTGGCTCCGAGCAGGACGACCACCTCACCGGGGAAGACGCGCAGGTTGACCTTGTTGACGGCGCGGTAGAGCCCGCTGGCGGTGAGCCGTTCGGGGTATTTGGTGCGGAAGGCGCGTGAGGGTTTGAACTCTTTGATGAGGTCTTTAATGCTGAGCGCAGGTTCTTCGGCGACGATGCGTCGTCGCGCGGTAGGGGAGGCGCTCGGCTCCGTGTAGCGCTCAGCGTGTGCCGCTGGTGCGGCGGATGCACGCCCCGGCTGGTCCTGCTGGCCCGCGGTGGTGGTCTCCATAGACAGTCACTTTCGATTTTTTCGATGAATGAGCGTGTGTGCCCCCTTCATCTTATGCCCTAACTCACGTTTAAGGCACGTCTGTTACGACTCAAAAGTTCACCTTAAGGTAGAAAAGTTATCAAGTAGGGGCACCTAACTAGCCAAGGAAAAACTAATTAGGACATAATTTATTTGTGTATTCCGTGAATAAGACCCCTCAGCGCGCCTCAACGAACGAGGCGCAGACCCGAAACGGCACCCGAACCGCCGCCTCGGGCTCTACTGGTGCTTCCAGTACAAAGTCCTCCGCGGCACGCACATCCAAGCGCAAAGCCGAGGCAGAAGAACGCACCAGGGACCGCGTCCTGCGCGAAGTCCTCAACAACGGCCCCGTATCCGCCGCAACCCTCGGTGAGCTCCTCAGCCTCACCCCCGCAGCGGTACGCCGCCACCTCGACGCCCTCGAATCCAACAACATGATCGAGGTCGCGCCCATCAAAAAGCACGGCGCCGGAGCTGGACGACCCGCCCGCCGCTACGTGATCGCCCCCCAGGGCCACGAACGCCTCGGTAACGACTACCTCATCATCGCCCGCGAAGCCCTGCAAATGCTCCGCGACACGGTCGGCCAGGAAGCCCTCGAAGCTTTCGCCTCCGCCCGCGCCGCAGAAATGGAAGCCCGCTACCGACCCGTCGTAGAAGCCGCCGGTGACGATGTGGCAGCCCGAGCGCAGGCGCTCGCAGAGGCAATGAGCAAGGACGGTTTTGTGGCGACCGCTCAGGTCACCGCGCCTCCTGCAGGACGAACTGTTCCCGAGCATTTCCTGGCAAGTATTCAGCTCTGTCAGGGTCACTGCCCGGTACGCGACCTCGCTGGAGACTTCCAAGTGTTCTGCGAGCAGGAAACCGGGATTATTTCTGATCTGCTCGGCGTTGATGTCCGTAGGCTTTCAACCATGGCTTCGGGTGCTCATGTGTGTACCACGCACGTGCCCCTGAACCGCGTTACCGCCGAGAGTGAGAAGAACGCAGAAGAATCCATAGAGAAACCTTCGGAGAAATCTTCCGCGTAACAATCACCGCAGTACACGATTACCGCAGTACCCAGCGGCACACCCCGATGAGCTCCTCAAGGGTGTGACCCGCACGCTGGAACCCGCCCGCAACCGCACCGCGTGCACCGCATCATGCACTGTGGTTGAGCGCGGCATCAGCCCCCTCAACTACCGCGCCTGCAACCGGCAGGTGGCGGCAAGAAATGTAATAACCATCGAAGAAAGGCCGTAATGACTGAGAAAGTTGGGCAGAACGCCAACGACACCGTCATTTCAGAGATCCTGGAGATGAACCCCGAACTCGAGGGCATTGGCAACTACGAGTACGGTTGGGCAGACTCCGACGAAGCAGGCCAGGTAGCAAAGCGCGGCCTGGACGAGAACGTCGTGCGCGACATCTCTGCAAAGAAGAACGAACCCCAGTGGATGCTGGACATGCGTCTGAAGGCGCTGAAGTTCTTCGAGCGTAAGCCCATGCCCACCTGGGGTGCGGATCTTTCCGAAATCGACTTCGACAACATCAAGTACTTCGTGCGCTCGACCGAGGGTCAGGCGGCTTCTTGGGAGGAACTGCCCGAGGACATCCGCACCACCTACGAGCGTCTGGGCATCCCCGAGGCGGAGCGTAACTCCCTCGTCGCGGGTGTGGCTGCACAGTACGAGTCTGAGGTCGTGTACCACCAGATCCGCGAGGACCTGGAGAAGCAGGGCGTGATCTTCGTCGACACCGACACCGGTCTGCGCGAATACCCCGAACTGTTCAAGGAATACTTCGGCTCCATCATCCCGATTGGTGACAACAAGTTCTCCGCACTGAACACCGCCGTATGGTCCGGTGGCTCCTTCGTGTACGTTCCCCCGGGAGTTCACGTGGAGATCCCGCTGCAGGCGTACTTCCGCATTAACACCGAGAACATGGGCCAGTTCGAACGCACCCTGATCATCGCGGACGAAGGCTCCTACGTTCACTACATTGAGGGCTGCACCGCCCCCATCTACAAGTCCGACTCCCTGCACTCCGCAGTGGTTGAGATTGTGCTGAAGAAGAACGCACGTGTTCGCTACACCACCATCCAGAACTGGTCGAACAACGTCTACAACCTGGTGACCAAGCGTGCGGTTGCGCACGAGGGCGCCACCATGGAATGGGTGGACGGCAACATCGGCTCCAAGGTCACCCAGAAGTACCCGGCTGTTTACATGGTCGGCGAGCACGCTAAGGGTGAGACCCTGTCCATCGCATTCGCGGGTGAGGGTCAGCACCAGGACACCGGCTCGAAGATGGTTCACATTGCACCGAACACCTCCTCGACCATCGTGTCCAAGTCCGTGGCACGTAACGGCGGCCGCAGCGCATACCGCGGCCTGGTTCAGGTTCGTGAGGGCGCTAAGCACTCCAAGTCCTCCGTGGTCTGTGACGCACTGCTGGTGGACACCATCTCCCGCTCCGACACCTACCCCTACGTGGATGTCCGCGAGGACGATGTGACCATGGGTCACGAGGCGACCGTTTCCCGCGTCTCCGAGGACCAGCTGTTCTACCTGATGCAGCGCGGCCTGAGCGAAGAAGAAGCAATGGCGATGATCGTCCGCGGCTTCGTTGAGCCTATCGCCCGCGAGCTGCCGATGGAGTACGCACTCGAACTGAACCGCCTGATCGAACTTCAGATGGAAGGATCTGTGGGCTAATGCCGACCAACGAAGAAACCCTGGGTTACCACTCCCCGATCATCCCCGGCATGGACCAGGAGGGCGAGAAGCTCGCCACCGAGTTCGCCCACGATGACACCCTGTACCGTGCCACCGAGGCACACCACCAGGGCTCCAACCCGAACAACGTCCAGAAGGTACTCGAAGCATCCCGTGCAGAGCGTAAGACCTCCTACAACGTGGAGGACTTCGCATCCCTGACCGGTCGTGAAGAGGACTGGCGCTTCACCCCGCTGAAGCGTCTGGGCGGTCTGCACCTGGAGAAGCTGACCGGCACCGCACCGGCACCGCAGATTACTGCACCCGAGCAGGTTCAGGTTGAGACCGTCTCCCGTGAGGATGCACGCATCGGCTCCGCGGGTATCCCCGAGGACCGTGTGGCAGCGAACGCGTGGTCCAGCTTCACCGAAGCAACCGTGGTGACCATCCCCGCCGAAGCTGAACTGGCTGAGCACGTGGAAATCGACATCACCGGCACCGGCAACGAGGCTGCCGCGCAGCACATCGTGGTTGAGGCTAAGCCTTTCTCGAAGGCTGTCGTGGTTCTGCGCCACACCGGCTCCACCGTCCTGGCACAGAACGTTGAGTTCGTGGTGAACGACGAGGCTGAGCTGAACGTTGTTTCCGTGCAGCAGTGGGCTGACGACGCAATCCATGCCTCCGCACACTACGCTAAGCTGGGCCGCAACGCACGCTTCAAGCACGTTGTGGTGTCCCTCGGCGGCGACCTGGTGCGCGTGACCCCCTCCACCAAGTTCACCGCTCCCGGTGCTGAGACTGAAATGTACGGCCTGTACTTCGTAGACGCTGGCCAGCACATTGAGTCCCGCCTGTTCGTGGACCACTCCGTACCCAACTGCAAGTCCCGCGTGACCTACAAGGGTGCGCTGCAGGGTAAGGGTGCGCACTCCGTATGGGTTGGTGACGTTCTGATTGGTAAGGATGCGGAAGGCACCGACACCTACGAGCTGAACCGTAACCTGCTGCTGGAGGTTGGCCCCCGCGCCGACTCCGTGCCGAACCTGGAGATTGAGACCGGCCTGATTGAGGGCGCCGGCCACGCATCCACCACCGGCCAGCTCGATGAGCAGCACCTGTGGTACCTGCAGGCTCGCGGTATTCCGGAGGCTGAGGCACGCCGTCTGGTCGTGCGCGGCTTCCTGAACGAGATCATTCAGCAGATTCGTGTTCCCGAACTTGAAGAGCAGCTCACCGAGGCCCTTGAGGCAGAGCTCGCCCTCAGCAACAACTAAGCTTTACCAGGAGAAATCAATGTCTACCCTTGAAATCAAGGACCTTCACGTCTCGGTTATCCTCGACGACGAAACCACCAAGCCCATCCTGAAGGGCGTTAACCTGACCATCAACTCGGGCGAGATTCACGCAATCATGGGCCCGAACGGTTCCGGTAAGTCCACTCTGGCTTCCACCATTGCTGGCCACCCCAAGTACCAGGTTGACTCCGGTCAGATCCTGCTCGACGGTGAGGACATCACCGAGATGAGCGTGGACGAGCGTGCACGCGCAGGCCTGTTCCTGGCGATGCAGTACCCGGTTGAGATTCCCGGTGTGACCATGTCCAACTTCCTGCGTTCCGCTAAGACCGCTGTGGACGGTAAGGCTCCCTCCCTGCGTACCTGGACCAAGGACGTTAAGGAAGCCATGAAGAACCTGGAGATTGACCCCGACTTCATCACACGTAACGTGAACGAGGGCTTCTCCGGTGGTGAGAAGAAGCGCCACGAGATTCTTCAGCTGGAGCTGCTCAAGCCCAAGTTCGGCATCCTGGACGAGACCGACTCCGGTCTGGACGTTGACGCGCTGAAGATCGTGTCTGAGGGCGTGAACCGTGCGCACGACGAGAACGACATGGGCGTCATGCTGATTACCCACTACACCCGCATCCTGCGCTACATCAAGCCGCAGTTCGTGCACGTGTTCGTGGACGGCAAGATGGTTGACCAGGGCGGCCCCGAGCTGGCTGACCGCCTGGAAGAAGAGGGCTACGTAGCTTACGTGGGTAAGAAGTAAGCTTCTATCCTGACCGGATTTTGACAGAAAGATAGGACTATGACTGAGACTTTGCAGAGTCGTGTTCCTCAGGAAGAGATTGAGGAAGCACTCAAGGAGGTCATTGACCCGGAGCTCGGCGTCAATATTGTTGACCTCGGTCTGCTCTACGGTCTGCGCTGGGATGAGGATGGAACCCTCATTCTGGACCTGACTCTGACCACCGCAGCGTGCCCGCTGCAGGAGGTTATTGAGGAGCAGGTTCAGGCTAACCTGGATAACCTGGTTGATTCTTGGCGTGTGAACTGGGTTTGGATGCCGCCGTGGGGCCCGGAGCGTATTACTGAGGACGGCCGCGATATGATGCGTGCGCTGGGCTTCAACATCTAAGCTCCTGACTCGTAAGTAAAGTACCCGCCCGGTGCGGAAGGTGTATGCCTTCGGCACCGGGCGGGTATTTTTGTGTGTTTTAGGGGCTTTGACCGTACACCATGATGAAGCTATATTGAGAAGGATATTGTTAACCATATTTCCATAGGAGGGGATATGCATATTCTGGAAGAGATCCGCGAGGTTGCGGTCAGCAAGAATGTGAATTTTCTGATTGGCTCAGGGTGTTCATCGGGTGCGATTGGCACGATGAATACGTATTGGCAACAAGCAAGTAAAAAGAATAATCATAACTTAATTGAATGTGGCGATGGTAAGTATTGTTCAGACTGCAGAAATGAGGGGAATAAGCTACTTACGGAAGATATCAAGAGGATAAGTAAAATGATTCTTGAGAAAGACGAAAGTGTTGAAGAAGCTACTCTTGAGAAAATACAAGATGTTTCCAAAGCATACATTTCTTTTATCCAAGAAGTCATTAATTTAATGAATAGAATGAACTCTCGTCAGAATCCTCGAAATATTAATATTTTTACAACCAACTACGATCTTTTTATTGAAAATGCCCTTGATGAGGTTTCTAAAACTGATACATTTGTTATTAATGATGGGGCACGGGGATATTTTAAGAGGGTTCTAGACAGTTCAAACTTCAACCGAACTGTTTCTTATCGAGGTCCTTTCAATAATTTTGTGGATGAGATTCCCAGTATTTCACTTATTAAGCCCCATGGCTCGGTTAATTGGGAAAAAACAACAGATGATGAGATAGAGATTAAAGCGGAGGTTGTTGAGGACTCTGTTATTGTTAAGCCTAATGGTGATGAACCTCGAGAGACGTTTGAGAAAAACTATTTTCATGATATGTTGAGGATTTTCCAAACGGAGCTGGATAAGCCTCAGAGTGTGGTATTCGTGATTGGATTTTCTTTTCAGGATATACATATTGCTAAAATGATGCAACGAGCATTGCGGAATAAAGAGCTGAATGCGTACATATTTTGTTACTCAAATAATACTGAAGGCACCATTTGTGAAAACCTGAAGTGTGGTTCTAGTGATATTAAAAACCTAAAGTTTATTCGGCCAGGGGATATTCAATCAGATGGGCCCATGGGAAAACGGGAAAGTGGTTTAACGCTAGAGGTTGTTACGAATATTCTAAAGTCTGGAGCTAAGTAGATGGATAAGTATATAGGTATTGTTATTTCTGTCGATTCTGCTATTGCAGAGGTGGCTATGTATGACATGGTGAACGATGCCAATATTTTATGGGAGGGGCAGGTTCTTCCTGGTCCTAAGGTTGGTTCATTTATATCCATTCTTCAGGGTAATGTCAGAATTATTGCAAAGGTCATTTCAGAAAAAATTATTGACCAGCAAAATTCTATTGGTAGCAAGGAATTTGATAACCGGTATTCCAAGGATTCTATTAACAGGGTTATCAAGGCTAAGAGTATTGGTACTGTAAAGGGCGGTAATTTTCAGGTAACATCGCGATACGTCCCGATGGTTGGCAATAAAGTATCTTGGATTAGCCAGGATGACTATGCTGCAATGTATGCCTTGGGTGAGAATGTTCCCTCGCTCCGTATTGGCGAGGACCTTCTAGGAGATCAGGAGGTCAATATCCCGATTGATCGTATTTTTGCTTCACATATCGGTGTTTTTGGAAACACTGGTAGTGGTAAATCAAATACCCTGCACCGCCTGTATCTCAATCTTTTTAAATCGGAGTATGGGGAATATTCGCTAGAGAATTCAAAGTTTATTGTTATTGATTTCAATGGCGAGTACTCGAATAATAATTCCTTTGGAATTGACATTGAGGGGCCAAAAGAAGTTATAGATCTTGGCGCAGAAGAAGCTGACAATAATAAGCTAAAAGTATTAGAGGATGATTTCTTGGATCCTGATCTACTTTCTAATATATTTAGTGCCACAGCAGCAACACAGGCACCTTTTATTAAGGGAGCGATAATTAAATATATCAATATTCGCAACAGAGGTGGAAGTTACGGTAATTTCTTTGTTGGCGCTTTTAGGAAAATGATTCAGTCTGGCCAAGGAGTCGTTAAGAATTTTATTGATGAATGGGCTGATGTGTGTTTTGATCTGACGAATAATTCTGAGCATGAAAGGACTCTTAAAAATATATCATTCCATTCAAAGCAGGGAATATTTTACATAGACTGGGATCCTTCTATATTATATTTTAATGAAACTAGTCACGTGGATATATTTAATGAAAGTATTTTGGAAAAAATAGCTGGCCTGATTGACCAAAAATTTAATCAACTTGAATTTTTTGATAAAGTGAAATATTTTCTTAAGTTTTCGAAAATTTACGCATGTTTTTATAATGCTAAACAGAAAGATTTTCTGGAACCCCTGTTTAGGCGCATTGACGGAGTAATAGCATCTCTTGTTGATGTCGTATCGATTAGTTCAGCCCCAGAGGATTTGTCTAGTAGTCGCGCGGGATTAACTGTTGTAAATCTATTGCATGTTGATAGGATGACTAAAAATGTAATCCCTATAATTCTTTGTAAGTCTGCATATCTCAATCATAAATTAATTAATTCCAGTAGAGAAAATACTACCCATCTGATTATTGATGAGGCGCATAATATTTTGAATGCTGGCTCAGGTGAAGTTGGTGATTATTGGAGAGATTATCGACTTGATATATTTGAAGAAATCATTAAGGAAGGTAGAAAATTTGGCTTTTATCTGACACTTTCCAGCCAGCGGCCAGCAGATATATCACCAACAATCGTTTCTCAGATTCATAACTATTTTATTCACCGGCTCGTTAATGAGATTGACCTGCGAATGATTGAAAGGACAATGCCAACGCTGGACAGGGCATCCTTTGATGTGATTCCAACCTTGGGTAAGGGCGAATGTGTTGTTACGGGTACTGCATTTTCGTTGCCTGTCTTCACCGTTGTTGATTGGGTTGAATCGGACCCCAGGCCTCATAGCGATGACCTGGTTCTTACAGACCTATGGATAAAAGCTGAATATAAGGATGCTTTGAAGAAAGCAAAGGACCATCCCCTTGTAAAGAAAATTTCTAAACAGGGCATGCGTAACTGGTTGACCAGTGAGCCTAATCTGTTCAGTCCAGAAGCAGCTCAGTGGACTGTAGACAATATGAAAGCTGACTGGAAAGCCAATGCTTTGGAAAAAGCAAAGAGCTGTCAGGGCACCCCTGAGGAAATCTATTCGCATCTGATTTCAGATGAGGTAGGATTCACTGAGGAAGAAGCTGGTTACGCAGTCTTTCAGCTGAAATTCAACAGGTGATTATTTATAGAAGCCGCCCGGCATGGAACACATTCCATACCGGGCGGCCTCTATATTGTCAGCTTTGAACCTAGTCGTTCAGGTGCAGCAGCCTCAGCGAGTGCTCATACTTGATCATCAGGGTCGTGCGGGTCGGCTCCGGCAGCAGCGCCAGACGGTGCGGGTCAGTATTATCCGCAATATCGGCAAGCTTCACCAGACGAGCCAAATCATTCACACGCACCCGGCTCAGATACGACTCACGCGACTCACCCGGGCGGCGGGTCAGGGCATCAATCGCATCCACAATACGCGCCGAGAAATGACGCGCCAGATACGCGAGGGAAACGCCGGTATCCTCCACCGTGTCATGCAGCAGCGCCACAATCTGCGCTTCAGCCTTCAGCTCCTCCAAAGACACATCGGGGTCAGTTGCGGCAGCCATTTCAGACACAAGCTTACGCGCGCCAAGAGCCACACGGCGAGGGTGGGAGATATAGGGCCAGCCGTTACGATCAGTCTGCCCCTCATGCGCCTTATCAGC
>NZ_CALJRY010000021.1 GCF_937976295.1 uncultured Rothia sp.
GGGGGTACCCGCCGCAGCGGCATCAGATGCAGGA
This sequence comes from uncultured Rothia sp., assembly GCF_937976295.1. Taxonomy (GTDB): domain Bacteria; phylum Actinomycetota; class Actinomycetes; order Actinomycetales; family Micrococcaceae; genus Rothia. The sequence goes on from NZ_CALJRY010000021.1 coordinate 35, forward strand.
GCAGCCGGGGCATTCGGCGTCGCCGGAGCATGAGGTGCCGCCGGGGTGTTACCCGTCAGGGGAGCACCAGTCGGAGTGGTGGGGGCCTGCGCGGTCGGTGCTAGAGGTGCGCCGCTAAGGGGTGCACCGCTAAGGGGCGCGCCCGCCAGCGGGGGAGCGCCTGCGCTAGTTTGCTGAGAACTGCCCTGCTGGGGGGCTACCTGCTGAGAAGTAGGCTGCTGCGCGGGCTGAGCCGCCTCCTGAACCGGGGCGCTAGGAGTCTGCGTATTAGGAGCCTGCACATGAGGCGCTTGAGCCTTAGGCGCCAGGCCAGCCGCCGCCATACCCGCCGCACGAGCAGCAGACATACCAGCCGGTGCCGGAACCGAACCAGCAGAACCAGACGCCACGCGACGCTCCAAAACCTGCAGACGAGACGCCAACGCCGCAACCTCAGCACCACCGGCAGAATCCTCCGCCGCAGGCAGAAGCAGACGAGCACACAGCAACTCCAGCTGAAGCTGCGGATTCGCCGCACCCGTCATACCATTCAACGTCTCATTAGCCGTACCCGCGGCAACCGTCAGCTCACGCTCACCCAGAGCCTGAGCCTGCTGAGCCAGGCGCTCCAACTGATCCTGCGGAACACCCTGCAAAATCTGGCCGGCAGCCTGCGGAACAGCCTTCACCACAATCAAATCACGCAGACGCTCCAGCAGATCCTCCACAAAACGGCGAGGATCCTGACCGGTCGCCACCACACGAGAAACCGCGCCAAAGAGAGTCGGCGCATCCTTCGCGCCCAACGCCTCAATAACCTCATCCAGAAGCTGCGCGTGCGTATAACCCAGCAGCGCCACCGCACGGTCATACTCAATACCGTTCTGCGAAGACGCACCAGCCATCAACTGATCAAGAATCGACAGCGAATCACGCACCGAACCGCCGCCAGCACGAATCACCAGCTGCAACACGCCCGGCTCCACAGCCACCTGCTCCTGATCGCACAGACCCTGCAGGAACGGCAGAAGAACCTCCGGCGGAACCAGACGGAACGGGTAATGGTGAGTACGCGAACGAATCGTACCCAGCACCTTATTCGGCTCAGTCGTCGCGAAGATAAACTTCACGTGCTCCGGCGGCTCCTCCACAATCTTCAGCAGCGCATTGAAACCCTCACGGGTCACCATATGCGCCTCATCAATAATGAAGATCTTGTAACGGTCACGCACCGGCGCCAAAGTAGCGCGCTCACGCAGGTCACGGGCATGATCCACACCGCCGTGGCTCGCCGCGTCCATCTCAATCACGTCAAGGGAACCGCCACCATCACGCGACAGCTCACGGCACGAATCGCACACACCACACGGAGTAGGAGTCGGACCCTGCGCACAGTTCAAACAGCGCGCCAAAATACGCGCCGACGTGGTCTTACCGCAACCACGCGGACCCGAAAACAGGTACGCGTGATTCACGCGGTTCTTCTCCAGAGCGACCATAAGAGGTTCGGTCACGTGCTCCTGCCCGATAACCTCAGCAAAGGTCTCGGGGCGATAACGACGATAAAGGGCAGTGCTCACGGCAACCTCTTCAACTCGGGGATGCGGATAGGACAATCCCTACCATTTTAGACGCTTTACCCCCGGCCCGAGCGGCTGACAGTCACCGGCGAACACGCTGCTACAGCACCCCAGCACAACACCGCCACCGTGACATCTACTATGGACGCTCACCCGGGTGGCATGTACGCCCACAGAAATACCGCGGACGCGCCGAATTCCCAAGAGCCCAAAAATCCGGTACACTGGTTCTTGCCTCTTACGTGGCGTTATCTTGGAAAACTCCCCCAGGACCGGAAGGTAGCAAGGGTATTCGAGCTATGACGGGTGCGTAGGAGGTCTTTTTTTACCCAAAAATGGGTACCTGGGGAGTTTGCACCCGTCATATCCGTCTCACTGTCGTTCGACGGCTTCAACCCAGGATTTATATCCTCGCTCGCTCGGAATCCTGGGTTTCAGCGGTTGCGTAGGAGGTTTTTTCATGCCCAAAATCAGGCACCTAGGTAGTTCGCACCCGTCATATGCACTCCGTGCCCGCTCCGCTGGCGCTCCGCGGCTTCGGATCCGGATTTGATTCTTCGCACGCTCAGAATCCGAATCCTCAGCGGTTGCGTAGGAGGTTTTTCTTTGCCCAAAAACGGGCACCAGCACCCACAGATGTGCTTTCTGTTACTTTTCCTGCCCAGGGCTTGCGCACATCGCAAAAGCGTAGTAAAGTTTTATTCGTTGCCTACGCAATGCGTAGAAAACGTAGCTGGAGGATTCGCCTAGCGGCCTATGGCGCACGCCTGGAACGCGTGTTGGGTTAACAGCCCTCGGGGGTTCAAATCCCCCATCCTCCGCCACTGATCCCCGGTCTTAGATTCTAAGACCGGGGATTTTTTATATCCCTTGGTACTATTTCTTCAGAACCCCCACGGTTCTACGCGCCGCCGGGTCACCCCCTACCTGCAGAAAGCACCACCATGATCTTCAAAAAAGTAGGCGACAGCCGCCCCTACCCCCAGCACGGCATGACCCACGCCGACTGGGGAGGAATCCCACCGCAGCAGGTGCGCCTCGACACCCTCATCACCACCCAAAAAACCCTCAACCTCGAAACCCTACTCGCCGAAGACTCCACCTACTACGGCGACCTCTTCCCGCACGTGGTCAAATGGGGCGGCGAACTCTACCTCGAAGACGGCGTGCACCGCGCACTGCGCAACGCCCTGCACCGCCGCGCCGTCATGTACGCGCGCGTACTGGACCTGGACTCTATCTCCCCGGCACTGCTGCCTGGCGTCTAAAAACCTACCCGGCGCGTAAAAACCTAACCGCGTAAAAACCCACCCGAATATAGAAAATGCCGCGGACCGATGCAAAGAAGCATTAGGTCCGCGGCATTATATGTAGCTATTCAGCCCGCTCAACCCTTAGGAAGCGACCTTCAGGTTCGCCTCCTGCACGGGCGACTGCTCCGGCAGAGACTCCTCGGAGTCCAGACGAACAGGGTTGCCTGCGGCGTCAAAACGCGCGCCCAAACCCATCTGAATAAAACGGATAGTATTCAGAATCTGGCGTTCGCGAGTCTCCTCATCCGGTGCGTCCTCCGCACGACCCGCACTTGAAGAGAGGGAACCGTGCACGAGCATCGCCAATTCGCGAATGTCGTTCTTCGGAATGTAGTTCTCAGCAATGGCGGCAGAAAGAATATGCG
>NZ_CALJRY010000022.1 GCF_937976295.1 uncultured Rothia sp.
TAGAACAAAAGCCCGCAGGGCAACCATCAACACATTTCACAGACCATGTAGCGCATCAGGAACTGCGCCGGGGCAGCCATTTCAGCACCCGAGCGTCTAGTACCCCTGCGCCCAAGCAAAGGAACAGCATGCTCGAAGTCGTTATCGCACTATCCCTCGCTGTCCTCATAGGTAGCGTAATCGCACACAAAACGCGGATCACCCCCGCCATTGTGCTGATTTTCATTGGCCTGGCAATCGGCATTATGCCCGCCCACGAACTGCAAGAAGTTCAGAGTCTTGGCCTGCCGCCGCACGTCATCCTCGAAATCTTCCTGCCCGTCATGCTCTTCTGGGAAACCCGCAACACCTCATGGCGTGAAGCGCGTACCCACATCCGCGGCATTATCCTCACCGGAACCCTGCTGGTCATCGTCACCGCCTTCGGTGTCGCAGGGATTCTGCACGATTTCATCGGTGTGAGCGCCTGGGGTGCGGCACTGCTCATCGGTGTGGCGCTCGCACCCACCGACGCGATCGCTGTGGCAACCCTCAACGGTAAACTCCCCAAGTCCGCTATCACCACCCTCGAGGCGGAGGCGCTCATTAACGACGGCACGACCCTCGTGCTGCTCGCCCTCGCACTGCAGGTAGCCGCCGGGCAGGAACTCTCCCTCGGCCACTCCAGCGGCACGTTCTTCTTCTCCTTCCTCATCGGTATTCTGGTCGGCCTGGCGGTCGGCTGGGCAGCCAACAAGATCCGTGCCCACATTGACAACCCGATGTGGTTCACCTGCTTCATGCTGACCGTGCCCTTCATCGCGTTCCTGCTCTCGGAGAAAATTGAGCCTTTCCTCGATATGAAGGGTTCCGGCGTGGTTGCTGTGGTTGTCGCCGCGTTCTACCTGACCTACTACGGCCCGGACACCATCAAACCGCAGAACCGCACCTACGGCCTGCCCACCTGGGCATTCGTCACCTTCGTCATGAACGCCGTGCTGTTCGTCATGGTCGGTGTGCAGCTGCCCTCCGTCGTGGAACGTATGGGCGTCGCCAAGAACTTCTACGGCACCACCTGGAGCTACGGCCTGCTCGTTGTGCTGGTCGCCTGGATTGCCTGCGTCGTGATTCGTTACGTATTCCTGCAGGTCTCTGTTTTCATGATTCGTCTTCTGGACCGCAGTGAGAAGCAGCGTTCCCTGCGCACCACCCACCGCGGCCGCATCGTGAGCACCTTCGCCGGTCTGCGCGGCGGCGTGTCCCTGGCGGTGGCGCTGTCCATCCCGGCGAGTGTTGAATACCGCGACCTCGTGATCTTCGTGGTGTCCGGTGTGGTGCTGTGCTCCATGGTCGTCCAGGGCATGCTGCTGCCCCTGGTCATTAAGTGGGCAAAACTACCGGTTGATAACACCGAAGAAGAAGAGATCGGCCAAGCAGTCCGCGTTATGCTCACCGAGTCCTACGACAGCATTCAAGAAGTAGGCGACCGGATCAACGCCCCGCAGGAAATTATTGACCGCGTTGCCGAAGACCATATGTTCCTCATCAGCAAATACCGCAACCTGTACACCCTGCAGAAGCATGGGGAAGACACCCCGGAAGATGTGTTGCTGCTGCTCGAAGGAGACGACAAAGAGGAAGAGCTGCGTCTGGGTTTGCTAGACGTTCAGCGTGACATCCTCAAGCGTTTGCGTGACGAAGGAACCATCGACATGAACGTTCTGCACCAGATCCAGGAACGCCTGGACATTGAAGAAATGCGTGTGCGCGGTCCGCTTGAACTCGAATAGCTCACGCTTCTACATATCTACATACGAGGCGAGGGTCATCCCACTTGATGGCCTCTTCCTTGAAGAAGAGACTGCGAGCCGAGCGCTTGTTGTCGTACTTGAAGCGCTTGATCACCGTCAGGGCAAGGCCTTCGCCCCACATTTCGACGCGCCAGTTGTAGAAGATCTTTTCCAGCAGCTCGTCATGGGTGAGACCCGTGATAGCAGTCTCTACAGCGGAGTACTTATCAGCAGCGGTACGCTCCTTGAGGAGCTTCAGCAGGATGGTCTTTGCAGAGGCATCATCACCATTGCGGGCGGCAGCTTCGGAAGCGATGAGGTAGATCTCAGCCATACGCATGAAGACGATGTCGCTTAGCCAAGTGCGGTCTGCCATCGTACCGATGGGCTTACCCGTAGCGGAGAAGAACTTGTT
>NZ_CALJRY010000023.1 GCF_937976295.1 uncultured Rothia sp.
CTCAGCTCACCGATGAGCTGCTGGATGCACTCGAACTCGCCATGAACGAGGAGGTCCCGGGTGACCTTCTGGACAGCGACATTTCCGAGCCGACCACCCTGCGCGTACTGACTCAGGACAGGTTGGCCACCCGTGCGACCTTTAGCGCGCCTCTTGGCAGTGGTCAGAGCAGCGATCAGGGCGGCGAGGCTATCGAGCGAAGCTTTAGCCTGCACTGGGTGCCCGTGGCACTGCCCGACGCGGAGAACCCCGAGCACGCGCAGAAAATGCTCATCGCCCTGGCGGTGGAGAACCCGGCCGGGGGTGAGTCCGGGGGCGAGCCCGCGCAGGTTGAGGCTCAGCTTCTGCCGGTGGCTACTCCCCTAGAGCTCAAGCGCCTGCTCACCGATTAGCTGCGCTCAATCCCTCATAACAACAACGACTGAACGCGCCCGCCATGGCAGCGAGCACGTTCAGTCGTTTTATGCTGTCGTTTTATTCTGCCTCGTCAAGGCGTTCAAGACAGAGCCTAAGGCATATCCTCACCCAGGGTATCCACGCCCAGGGCGCGGCCAAAGCTACCGAGCTTCGTACCGGTCTCCGTGTGTTCTAGCTCCGGGTCGGACTCAGCCACAATACCCGCACCGGCGTACAGCACTGCCTCATCCGGGCTGACCTGGGCGCAACGCAGCACCAGCGCCCACTCGCCGTTACCCTCGGCATCCATGTAGCCGACCAGACCGCCAAAGTAGCGGCGCTCAAAGGACTCCAGCTCACGAATCAGCTGCAGAGCCCTCTCGGTGGGTGCACCACAAATCGCGGGGGTCGGGTGAATCGCGCGGGCACCATCCAGACAGGTCAGGCCCTCCTTCAGCACGCCGTCAATGGGGGTCGCCAGGTGCCAAAGCTGCGGGGTCTTCAGCAGCGAGGGCACCTGCGGCACGTTCAGCTCCTCGGCGATAGGTGCCAGGCGCTCGGCAATATCGTTGATGACGTAGGCGTGCTCGTGGCGGTCCTTCGGCGAGGCGAACAGGCGGTCACGAATCGCCTCGTCCTCGGCGCTACCGGGCTCAGCGATGCGCGGGGCGCTACCGGCCAGCGGGTGGGTCTTGAAGGCGCGACCCTCGGTGCGGAACACCAGTTCCGGGGAGGCGCCCATCAGGTAGCTTCCGTTCATGCCGCGCTCGCCGTCGGGCAGGCGCACCGCGAAGTTGAATGCGGAACGCTGCTGGGCGCGCAGGTTGTTGTACAGCGCCTGCAGGTTGAGGGCGCCGGGTGCGTATCGGGCGGTGAGCACACGCGAAAGCACGATCTTGCTCAGCTCACCCGCCTTCATGCGCTCCACGGCGGTCGCCACGGCGGTACGGAACCGGTAGTTCTGCCTGCCGGTGACCGATACCGGTTCGGCAAGCGCCACGGTCTGCTCGGGGAGCGGCACCTGCTGCTCCTCCAGGCGTTCGGGCACGAAGAGGTAGGCGGGCATGTCCGGGTCAAAGGGAATCAGACCCACGACAGCGCTACCGGCGCGTTTTGCCTCGTCCAGGGCGTTATCGAAGGTGACAGGGGTCATCGCACCGGTTGCGCGCAGGACGCGGGTGCCGGTGGAAAAGATAAAGTCGGGAAGGTTCGTCATCGTACTTCTATCAGTGGTGTGTGGGTTCGCGCCGGGCATCTAAACGCCGGACGCGGAGTGCCGTTAGAGGGTCGCGCCGCCGTCGGCAACAATCTCCTGCATGGTGATGTGGCGTGCCGCCTCAGAAATGAGGAAAGCGTTCACCGAGGCAATATCGGCGGGGTCGGCAATACGGCGCAGCGGAATGCCCAGGCGGAAGGTTTCCGGGTTACCGGCAACCGGTAGGGCGGAGCGGTCCTCACCCTCCCAGGCGTCAGTCACCATGGGGGTTCGGGTGGTGCCGGGGCAGACCGAGTTCACGCGAATACCGTGCGCGGCAAGCTGCAGACCGAAGCTGGAACTCACGCGTGCCGCCGATGCCTTGGACGCACCGTAGGCGCCAAACTCCGCGCGGGGCACACGCGCCGCGTTGGAGGCGACCGTCACCAGGGAGCGGCTGTTCGTCGGGTCGTTCTCCTGCTGGTCAATCATGATGCGTGCGAATTCGCGCAGGCACAGGAACACGCCGTCGGAGTTGACCGCGTGCAGGCGCTTCCAGGTGGCGAAGCTGGTTTCCAGGAGCGGCTGGCTGTGGGCGATGCCCGCGGCGAGCACCGCGCCGGTAATGGGTTCGTCGAGCGCCGCCACGGCGTTGGCGAGGGCGGTGACGGACTCTTCGCTCGTGACGTCTACGGCGCGGTAGCGGAAGATAGCGTCCCCGTAAGTGCCGAAGGAGGCAATGGGCTGCTCCGCAAGGTCAGCCGCAAATACCGAATAGCCGTTCTTAATCAGCTGGTGGACGGTTGCCTCACCAATACCGCCGTTCGCGCCGGTCACAATCACCCAGCTCATGCGTGCGCCTCCTCAGCAGCCTCAGCGGCCTGCAGGTCGGCGAGTACATCGTCGGTGTTCAGCACGCGGGCGCAACGACCCGAAGCGTACTCGCACGCCAGGCGGTGCTCCTCCTCCGAGAAATCGGCGAGCGCATCCGCAACCATGAACGGCTGAATGTCACGCATGAACGCTTCCAGGGCGGTGGTCAGGCAGCCAATGTGCGCGTACACGCCGCCGATAATGAGCTGGTCTCGGCCGGATTCCTTGAGCAGGTCCTCGAAGGGGCTGCGCACGAACGCGGAGTAGCGCCACTTGGTCAGCACGGTGTCGCGGTCGGTGGGCGCCAGGTCGTCGAGTACGCGGGCGGACTCGTCGTTCTGCAGGCCGTCGCCCCAGAAGTCGATGAGCAGGCGGCGATCCTCGGGATCCTGACGCGGCGGCTGCGCGGTGTAGTAGACGGGAATGCCGGCGGCGTGGGCGGCGTCAATGAGGCGGCGCAGGTTCCGAATGGCGACGTTAATCTGGGCGTCCGGGTAGGCGCTACCCTCTCCCAAGTCAGCGCCTTCGAACGCCTGGACGAAGTGTACCTGCATGTCGTGCACAAGCAGTACAGCTCGGGAGGGGTCCACAGGCCAGCTCACGCGGTTGCTGTGTTCACGGTCAACGTAGGTGTAGGGCTTAATTTTGGGCAGTGCCATGATTCTCCCGGGTCGTGCCTATGGTTTTCGGTTGTATGCGCGGCGCAGGCAGTGCACTGTGGTGGGCGTAGCAGCGAGTGGGCGCTCTCCTCCGAGTCCCTCGCACTAACCACCCGGTCACTGAGCTTGCGCTTATCTCATAACCATCTTAGGGCATGCTTAGCTACAAGGTATATCTGAGCCTTAACAAAAGTGCTTCCCCACCCGCACCCCCGTTGAGAGCACAACGGGCGGAACGGGCAGAGAAGCACTCAGACAAGCAGAAACGCTACATGAACCGCGAAGCGAGAGAAGCCAGAGAATCCAGACGCGATTCTGGTTCAACTAGTTCACGGGCACCGCGACAGCAAGAACCTCATTCAGGCCCTCAGTAATCGAGGGGTGAGTGTAAATCTCATCGCGCAGCTGCGAAGCGGTAATGCCGTGGCGCATCGCCAGAGCCACCAGGTTAATAACCTCCATGGACTCCACCACCAGCAGCTGGGCACCCAGAATCTGGTCGGTCTGCGCGTCAATCACGAACTTCATGATGCCGCGCGGGTTCTCCATAGTCTTAGCACGCGGCATCGCAGCGATTGCGGCAACCGGCTTCGACGCAACCTTAACCTTGTGGCCAGCCTCGATTGCCTCACGCTCGGTCAGACCAACCGAAGACAGCGGCGGGTTCATGTAGATGGTCGCAGCAACAGCCTTGCGGTCCTTAGTGGAGCGGGAACCGTCACCAACCAGCTGGGAAAGCACCACACGGTAGTCATCCAGGGAGATGTAGGTGAACTGCGGGCCGCCGTTCACATCACCGAGCGCGAAGATGTTCGGCACGGTGCTGCGCAGGTGCTCATCCACAACAATTGCGCCGCGGTCAGTGGTTTCGATGCTGGTGTTCTCCAGACCCAGACCCTCGGTGGCGGGCTTGCGGCCGGTCGCAACCATCACGTAGTCCACCTCCAGCTCCCGAGTAGCACCCTCGGAGTCGAGGTAGGTCACGGTCACCGAGTCAGCGCCGTCCTTGAAGGACTGCACGCGCACGCCGGAATGAACGGTAATGTCCTGGTCTGCGATAATCTCGCGGGCAACCTGGGCAACATCCTCGTCGTAGCGGCCGAAGAGGGAGGGCGCACCGTCCAGAATGGTCACCTCAGTGCCGTAGGAGGAGAAAATACCGGCGAACTCAACACCGATGGGGCCGCCGCCGATAATGCCCAGGCGCTTGGGGCGCGGGGTGAGCTTCTGCAGCTCGGTGGAGGTGAGCACACGCTCAGACTCGCGGATACCCTCAATCGGCGGGATAACCGGCACGGCGCCGGTGTTGATGATGAAGTAGTCGGCGGTAACGCGCAGGGTGTCCTCGCCTGCGGTGACCTCAACCTCGGTGTCGGAAATGAAACGTGCGTGACCGTCAATGAGCTTGGCGGTCTCGTTGGACAGCAGGATCTCGCGGTTCTTAGCGCGCATCATGCCGGTCAGCTTGTCACGGAAGACCACGGCGGATTCGTAGGCGGCGTTTGCCTCTTCAAGGGTGCGCTCGCCGCTGGCACGGAACTCGTCGGCGCGGTGCACGAGCGCCTTGGTGGGTACGCAACCGATGTTGATGCAGGTGCCGCCGTACATGCCGGTGGACTGTTCGATGAGGGCAACGTTCTTGCCGGTCTTGGCGTATGCGCCGGCGAGGGTCTTGCCGCCCTTGCCGAAGCCGATGACGACCATGTCAAAGTGCAGCTGAGCGGGGGTGGTCATAATATTCTCCTGTGAAATTTTGATGATGATGTCTTCGCAGGGTTCAACGGGAAGAAATGGGTATTATTCCCGCGCGCCACATTTTTCTTGCTCCCTCCTCATCTTCCACAGCCAGCCCTCAGCCCTCAGCTTGTGCGGGCCTGGGCGTAGACTGAAACTACCCGGCTCCCCATGAGCAGCCAACATTTTCAGGAGGATTCCATGAAAACCCACGACATTCTGCGCGACGCCGCCAGTCGCCCCGGCATCGAGGCCGCCGTAGCCGTCAAAGGGCTATCGGCTGAGGCATTGAACGCGCATCCGGGCGGGCACCCGAACTCTATCGCCTGGCTCCTCTGGCACGCCGGACGACAGATGGACATGCAGCTTTCTGCTCTGAACGGTCAGCCGCAGGTCTGGGAGGCTCAGAGTTTCAGGGAACGTTTTAATCTGGGCGAGCTGGGCGACACCATGGGCTACGGCCACACCGCTGAGCAGGCACGCTCGATTGTGGTGGAGGATTCTGCGCTGTTGGTGGAGTATCTTGTGGCGACCGGCGAGGCGCTCGCGGCCTATGCGGAGACGCTGAGCGAGGCTGATTTGAGTGAGATTATTGACCGTTCGTGGACTCCGGCGGTGACTCGCGGTGTGCGTCTGGTCAGCCTGATTGACGACGCGGCGCAGCACGTGGGTCAGGCAGCGTATGCGGCGGGTATTCTCACAGCACAGGACTAACGGCAGAGCGCTAAACCCCCGACAATAGGTACGAAAAAGCGGTGGCGCCTCGGATTGCATCTCCGAGGCGCCACCGCTCTTATACATAGCCAGTCCTAAAAACCTAGATTACATTCGTCTATAGATATAAACGACTTTCCACCCAGTTAGATGACTTATTGCTTTTCTTTTTGAAGAACCCTCACGAGAACTTTCTCCATTCTTGACGAGTAAAGATACTTCCTAAGGGCGTCACTTCCACGCTTTAGCGTGTACAACAGTTTGAGTTTTTTATATATATCACTAACTAAGATAGAAGACTCAAGATTACGCTCCCCTTCAAACATTTCTTTATTAATATCATACGGCAATTCAGCTATCCCAGAAATATAATCCTTAACTCCAGAGCGCGTATAGAACGACCGATGAACTTTCTCGGATTCGTTCAAAGATGAAATCCCCCAGTAAAGTTCCCAAAGGTCGTAATTCCTATACGCAATTAGCCTAGAATATCTATCCAGATTATCACTCAATAGTTCATTGACAATTTGAGCAAAATCATCAACCTCAGGCAAGTCAATAAATTGAAAATTACAAATTTTATTCCTCATGTAAGGAGGGATACCGGTCAACGAAAAGTAGTTAGGAACCCTTTTCTCCATCCGCAATGAGACAATTGAATTTTGCACCCTTATAACATAATCATAATTATTTGATATGTCGTACAAATTTTCATTAATCCACAGCATTAAATTCTCGTACAGCAACACAGACTCTTCAAGGCGTTTATTACTTTCTTTATCGATAATTTTTCGAACATCACGCTTCTGACTATAAAAATAGAAGAAGAAGATTGTTGGCGCTAAGGCCAGGAATGTGGTAACTAAAGGTAGCTTTGAGGTTAAATCAACAAGGTCAACCCTAAGATTCAATGGTTGAAGCATCAAGCCTTGAATCCTATCCACCGACAGATCAGAAAAGATAAAAATACGCAATGAGATACAAGAAAGAGCGAGAGAAGTGAGTACAGGGATACTAATTAGAAATTTAAGTATTGCGACTATATTATGAGAAATTGGATTCTTATTTAAACCTTTCCAAACTTGATTCTCATTTGGATAGCCGTAAGTTGTTTGACCCAAATTCAGAAATCTATAGACTCTGGTCAGCAAATATTTCAACCGAATTGTAAAGAGAGCACGATCTATCTTTTCTTGATAGACTGCACGCTCACCTCTCTTTTTCAGCCTTAAGGAGGCAGATAAGTAGAGCTTCCTCAGGAGATATTCATAAATGAGTGAGTATAAAAGTAATAATATAAAATAAAATCCAGCAAGATATGAAACACTCGCTAGATTATCCTGAGACTCTGACCCAAAGAAAAATTTTCCAGCATCCTTGAGACATGAATTCATCACAATGAAAACAAATGGAACGAGTGCAATTATTTGCCTAGCAATTTTAGAAAATAGCATATATTTAAGTCACTCCTAATAATACAGAATGCCAATTCTGAAGATATATAATATTTAGCAAAAGTTATAGCTTCTACTGCCTCTGCAGTAGCACCATGACCTCGTAGTGGTCCGTATGCGGGAACATGTCCAGCACGCGGCCCTGCACCGGCGCATACGAGGGCATGCGCTCCAGGTCCTTCGCCAAAGTCACCGCATTACAGCTCGAATACACCACACGGTCAATACCCGAACCCTCAATCCACGCGCACAAGCTCTCACCAATACCACGGCGCGGCGGGTTCACCACCAGCATCTGCGGCACCGCGCCCGAAGACACCGCGAACTCCGGCGCATCCTGAGCCGAAAAGCTCACACCCTCCAGACCGTACTCAGCGACCGTGCGCTGCGCCGAAGCGACCGCCTCCGCACTAATCTCAATGCCCGTCACCGAGCCGCCATCCATCACCGAGGCTGCATGCAGAGCAAAACCACCCACACCGCAGTACAGGTCCCACAGCGAGCGCGGAGCCACCTCACGCACCCACTCGCGGCCCTGCGCGTACATCGCCTCAGCAACCTTCGTGTTTGTCTGGAAGAAGCTCTGCGGGCGCAAATGCAGGGTCAGGTCGTTCACCTGCATCGGCAGGGTCTGACGTTCCGAAAGGATAATCTCCTCATCGCCCTCAACACGCGCCACCGGCTCACGTAGCAGGTTCACCGACAGCACCGCCAGGTTCGGCAGCCGCTCCTGCAACCAGTGCATCTGGCGGCGAATCGGCACCAGAAGCTTCTTCGAACGCAGCACAAAACGCACCATCAGCTCGCCCGCTGCCGAAGCAGTCACCAGAATATTCTTCAGCTCACCGCGACGATTCGGAATGTCATAGGGGGTCAGGTCCGCGCGCTGAATCAGCTCACGCAACACTGGAATAGCCGCCTGAATCGGCTCCATATAGAGCGGGCATTCGCCAAGATCAGTGG
>NZ_CALJRY010000024.1 GCF_937976295.1 uncultured Rothia sp.
CCGCGGCGCGCCATGCGCACCTCTTCAGAAGCAGTCAGCAGGATGCGCGCATCAGCGTCAGGAGCGACCACGGTGGTGATGTCGCGACCCTCAGCGACCATGCCGTTAATAGCGTGGTCAATCATCCAACGCTGCAGGCCAATCAGGTGCTCACGAACCGCCGGAACCGAAGCCACAGCAGAAACAGCCGAAGAAATGCGCTCGCTACGAATCTCCTCACGGATATCGGTCGAACCCATCAGAATCTCTTCTTCCTTAATGTTCGTACCGAACACCAGGGGCATCTCCTCGACGGCCTTCGCGATCGCCTCAGCGTCGTTCAGGTCAATGCCAAGTTCCAGCACGCGGTAGGTTGCGGCACGGTACATTGCACCGGTGTCCAGGTACGCCAGACCAAAGTGGCGTGCAACTTCCTTAGACACAGACGACTTACCGGAACCGGAGGGACCGTCAATAGCAATCGTCAGTTTAGGGTTCTCGTGCATCAGCACTCCTTAAAATTCGTCTCAAACTTTATGCCGGAAAATACAGCTTTAACTCTACTTCACAACACGCCAACCGCGAGCCGACAAATCGCGGACCAGCGCCTCATGAATAGACGGATTGACCGAGATTTCAGCCATACCCACCGGGGCACCCGTCGAGTGCTCCAGACGCAAATCCTCAAGGTTCGCGCCCAGCTCACCAATCTCGGCAAGCAAACGAGCCAGCGTGCCGGGGGTGTCGTCCACCAGCACCGTCATCTTTGCGAACGCGGCGGGTGCCGTACCGTGCTTACCCGGAATGCGGCTAACGCCCGCGTTGCCTTCGCTCATCAGCTGCGCCAAATCCAGGCGAGCACCAGATGCCGTCGGGTTCTCCAACGTCGCGATGAGGCGGTTCAGGTCATCACGCACACCGTAGAGGGTCTTCACAATCGGGTCTGCGTTCGCCGCAAAAATCTGCACCCACAGCGTCGGGTCCGAAGCCGCAATACGCACCGTATCGCGCAAACCCTGACCCGCCAGGGACAGCGCATACAGCGGAGTGTCCTGCAGACGCGAAGCCAGAAGCGAGCTCATCGCCTGCGGCACATGAGAGATCAGCGCAACCGTCTGATCATGCTCCTCAACGCTCAAAGAAGTCACAATCGCGCCCAGCTCCACCGCCACAGAACGCACCAGACGCACACACTCGGGACGAACCGAATCGTGCTCGCAGATAATCCACGGACGCGCCTGGAACAGCTCACCGCGAGCAGCCACCGGGCCCGACTTCTCACGCCCAGCCATCGGATGCGAACCCACGTAACGGGACGCATCCGCACCCGAGGCAAGCACATCAGCCAGCGGCTGAACCTTCACCGAGGCAACATCCGTCACCACGGCGCCGGGGTAGCCCGCCTCCGGTCGAGGCGCATAGGTGTTCAACGCGCGAACGCACACGGCACCGGCACTATCCGGAGGCGCAGCCACCACCACCAGCTGCGGGGCGAAGGCGGCGCGCTCCTGCTCCGACAGGGTGGAGAAGCTTATGCCGGCACCGATATCCTGCGCCACAGCCTCGGCGGTGGGTGAAATATCTTGGACGTACACGTCCTCGCATCCTGCCGCACGCAACCCCAAACCGATGGAGGCACCCAGCAGACCCGAACCGATAATGAGTACCGGCCCGGTCAGCGTTGAGTCCATGGGCAGCTCAGATGCGGAAAGCTCAGCGGGCGAGCTCATGACAACTCCTTAGCGTTATTACATGTCCACCGAAGCGAGCAGGTGACCGATCTCGACCTTGGAGAGGTTACGGACGGTGCCCTGCTTCTGCGAACCAATACGGATCGGGCCCATCTCGACGCGCACCAGGCGCTCAACCGGGTAGCCGACAGCGTCGAAGAGGCGGCGCACAATGCGGTTCTTACCGGAGTGGATGGTCACCTCAACAAGCACGTGACCGGGGGTGGAGTCCACCAGCTTGAACTCGTCCACGCGGGTCACGCCGTCTTCCAGGCGAATACCCTTCTTCATGGCTGCGCCGATGCCGGGCTCCATCGGGCCGGGAACCTGCACCAGGTAGGTCTTGGGCACCTCGTAGGAGGGGTGGGTGAGGCGGTTCGCCAGTTCGCCGTCGTTGGTCAGCAGCAGCAGACCCTCGGTTTCGACGTCCAGGCGGCCCACGTGGAACACGCGCTCGCTCATGGAGGAACGCAGGAAGTCAGAGATGCAGGGGCGGCCTTCGGGGTCTTCCATGGTGGAGACCACGCCGGCGGGCTTGTTGAATGCCATGTAGACGAGCTTGTCGTTGGTCTGAACGGTCATGCCGTCCACCTGCACGGTCACCTTGGAGGGGTCCACGCGCACACCCAGCTCGGTCACGACTTCACCGTTGACGGTGACGCGACCTTCGGTAATCATTTCTTCGCAGACGCGGCGGGATGCCACACCGGCCTGAGCCAGCAGCTTCTGCAGGCGCACGCCGTCGTGATCGTAGAACTCGTAGTGGTCTACCGGGGCGTTGCGGGGGCGGCGGGGGCGGTGCGGGCCAGCGTAGTTGCTGACGCGGTATTCGCCGCGCTCGTTTGCGAAGGCTTCGCCGGAGCGGTAGGGGCGGCCCGGTGCGCGGCGTTCGCGCTTGGGCAGTTCGGTGCCGCGGCCTCGACCGGAACCTGCGCGGCCTGCACCGAACTTCTTCTCGCCAAACTTCTTCTCGCCGAAGCCCTTTGCGCCGAAGCCCTTTGCGCCGCCCTTGCCTGCGCCGCTCTTCGGTGCGCCGGGGCGACCGCCGCGTGCGGATGCGCCCTTAGCGCCAGGCTTACCGCCCTGACCGGGACGACCGGCGCCGGGACGGCCACCGCGGGAGTTCTGGGGGCGACCGGATGCAGAGCGGCCGCCGCGGGAGGAGTTTCCATATGCCATGGTGTTCTTCTCTTTTCTGTCGTTGTAGTTCTTGTTAGTCTTTGTGCCCCGGCACCGAATGTGCGGTGTTTGTGTCAGCGTCGGGGGCAGTTATCCGGGTGGTTCTGCCGCAGGTTTTCAGCAGAACCGTTGAACGTTTCGTTATTGCCGTAACGGCTGTAGCTGGCGGGCTAGTCGTTACCTTCGGCGAGGACCGCCGCCTCCGTGTCATCGGGCAGGAAGGGCGCGAGCGCCGGCAGCTCCTCCAGGGAGTTCAACCCGAGCTTCGCCAGCAGCAGCTCCGTGGTTTCGTAGAGGGTCGCGCCGCTTCCGGCTTCACGACCGGCCTCACGAATCAGCTGCCGTTGGAGTAGCTGACGGATTGCCGCGTCCGCGTTCACGCCACGGATGGAGGCTACCCTCGCCCTGGTCACCGGCTGCTGGTAGGCAATCACGGCGAGCGTCTCGTAGGCGGGCTTGCTGAGGGTCGCGCTCTTGGAGCGGGTCACGAAGCGTGCCACCCAGGGGGCGAAGTCGTCGCGGGCGTAGAGCTTCCAGCCTCCTGCGATGTTCCGCAGCTGGAATCCGCGCGGTTCGGGTGCCACCCGGTTTTCGTCGTCTCCGTAGCCGCTTTCTTCGCCGTTGTACTCGCGGTACAGCTGGTCGAGCGCGTGCTCAACAGCTCGTTCGTTGACGATGAGCGCGGCGGAGAGTTCTTTGACGCTCACGGGTGCTTCGGCAACGGCGAGGATCGCTTCGATAGCGCTTTTGACGCCGCCGGGGATTGCCTCGACCTTGGAGAATTCGGCTTCAGCATCGACCGCCACGCTGGGTGCGGTGGAGGGGCCTCCCGCCGGAATCTTCGCCGGTTTCGTTGCCGATTTCGTTGCCAATTTCTGCGATTCCTCAGAGCTGTCGGAGTCCTCTACCGTTTCAGCGGTTTCAGCCTCCCCAACTTCTTCGGTAACCCCAACTTCTTCGGTCACCTCATCCAGAGGCGCTGCGGACACCTCACGTTCAGCTGGCTCGGCTTCCGCCTCAGCAGGCTTTGAAATCTCAGCCTCTGTTACCTCTACCGTCTCTACCGGCGCCGAGGCAGCCGGTTCCGAATCCTCATCCGCGTTCGGATCCCAGTAGCCCATGTTCACGATGGCAAGGTCGTCAGGGGTGAATTCACGGTCAAAGCGTGAGCCGTGATTACTCATAATCCTCCTCTACCGGTTCCTCGTTCACTTCGGATGATTCGGGTGATTCGAGTGATTCAGGCGCTTCACCGATTTCATGCGCGTCCTGAGCGTCTGTTTCTTCGCGAATCACGAACTGTGCAGCGCTCGCGCTCGCACGGACCTGAATGGCTCCGAGCGGCGCGTCCTGTTCCACGTGCAGGGCGCCTTCTTTATAGAGCTCGAGCAGGGCAAGAAAACGAACCACCGCGATTTCTAGTTCGCCGGATCCTTGAACCAGTTCGGCGAAGCTCAGTTCCCGCGCCGCCGTATCGAGCAGGCTGTGCAGAATGTAGTGTTCTTCAGCCGCGATGGTGGTGAGCGGAACGTGCAGGTGCTCGTTGAGCTCTTCAACGATTTCTTCGGGTTCCGGTTCTGGCTCTTTGGGGGTTCGGCTCAGCGCTACTGCGGCGATGCGGGCGAACTCTTCGGCGCCTCCGGTAAAGACCAGCTCGGGTAGCGCCTGGGCGAATCGTTCTTCGAGGGCTACCGCACGGGGAAAACGCTGCGCTTCTTGTGCCCAGCGTTCAGCAAAAATATCGGCGACTTCGCGGTAGGCGCGGTACTGCAGCAGACGGGCAAAGAGCAGGTCGCGCGCCTCCAGCAGTGCAACATCCTCTTCGAGGGGTTCACGATGCTGCGGGAGCAGGCGCGCGGTCTTGAGTTCCAGCAGGGTTGCGGCGGTGACCAGAAATTCGCTGGCTTCGTCGAGTGCACGTTCGGTGCCTTCAGCGTAGAGGGCGTGCAGGTATGCGAGGAACTCGTCGGTGACCTCTGCGAGCGCCACCTCGGTAATGTCGAGTTTGCGGCGCGAAATCAGGGTCAGTAGAAGATCAAAGGGGCCCTCAAAATTACTGAGGGTGAGGGTGAAACCGCGTTCCGGGTTCTGCAGGCCGCGGCCCTCAGTCCGGGCGTTTGCGGCGGTGTCTGCGTTCGGTGTCGGTACCCTCACGGCAGCGACGTTCGTGGTCATAGAAGACCTATTCTCCTTAGGTTTATTCTCCCCGGCTTTGCTGGTCCGGCTTTGTTGGCGCCGTCTCAGATGTGGCTTCTACTTCGCCTATTCTTTCGGCGTAAGCAGTGCGCGGGGCCTTTAGAATCCACACAATTATACGCCCTCTGCCGGCGTGACTCAAGGGTGAGAGTCACCTCAGCAGAGGGCGTATAGGTATGGGGAGCTTTAGCGTGCGCCGCCCTTGTAGATCAGTTCGCGTGCCACCTGGCGGTATGCTTCCGCACCGGGGTGGCTGGAGGCGTAGCTGAGAATCGGCTCAGCGGACACCGATGCGTCCGGGAACTTCACGGTGCGCTTGATGACGGTGTCGAAGACCTTGTCGCCGAATGCGTCCACGATGCGTGCCAAAACTTCCTTGGAGTGGATGGTGCGGGCATCGAACATGGTGGCAAGTACGCCGGAGATTTCGAGGTCGGGGTTCAAACGATCCTGAACCTTCTCGATGGAGTCGACCAGCAACGCGACAGCGCGCAACGCGAAGAACTCACAAATCAGCGGAATGATGACGCCTTCGGAGGCGGTCAGTGCGTTGACGGTCAGCAGGCCCAGGGAGGGCTGGCAGTCGATGAGGATGACGTCGTATTCGTCGCGGACCTTGCGCAGTGCCGAGGCGAGAACCTGCTCGCGAGCCACTTCGTTGACCAGCTGAACTTCAGCCGCGGAGAGGTCAATGTTGGCGGGCAGCAGGTCGATGTTCTCCACGCCGGTGGGCAGGATGACGTCCTTGATGTCGACCTTGCGGTCCATCATGACGTTGTAGACGGTCAGGTCCAGTTCGTGCGGGTTCGCACCGAAACCGGCGGAGAGAGCACCCTGCGGGTCGAAGTCGACCAGCAGCACCTTACGGCCACATTCTGCCAGTGCCGCGCCCAGGTTAATGGTGGAGGTGGTCTTACCCACGCCGCCCTTCTGATTCACCATAGAGATAATGCGGGCGGGACCGTGGCTGCTCAGCGGAGCCGGGTCGGGGTATACGCGCAGGGGTCGACCGGTGGGGCCGAGTTCTTGAGCCTGAGCTTCAGTCAATGGTTCACCTTCATCAATGAATTCGAAGTTTTAAAGTTTAAGCGTTGTCTATAAGGTTACCTCAAGAGCGGCTGTTCCGCGGTTTGACGGGGTTTTATCCCCGTTCGTGGGCACGCGGATGCGCCATGCGGTACACCTCCATGAGCCCCTCGGGCGTGACCTTGGTGTACACCTGCGTGGTGGCGATGGAGGCGTGCCCGAGCAGTTCTTGCACCACACGAATATCGGCGCCGCCCTGCAGCAGGTGCGTTGCGAAGCTGTGGCGCATGGAGTGCGGTGAGAAGTCGGAGCTG
This sequence comes from uncultured Rothia sp., assembly GCF_937976295.1. GTDB lineage: Bacteria > Actinomycetota > Actinomycetes > Actinomycetales > Micrococcaceae > Rothia. The sequence goes on from NZ_CALJRY010000024.1 coordinate 6,425, forward strand.
AGCCCAGCGGCTTCGGCGGCTTCTTTGAGGATGAGCCAGGCACCTTGGCGTCCGAGCCTGCCGCCTCGCCCGTTGACGAAGAGCGCGGCGGTGCCTTTACCGTGCGCTACGAGGGAGGGGCGGGCACGCACCAGGTAGTCTTGGATTGCTTTTTGGGCGTAGCTTCCGATGGGTACGAGTCGTTCTTTGTT
>NZ_CALJRY010000025.1 GCF_937976295.1 uncultured Rothia sp.
GGCCCCTCATTGATGTTCGTGCCTTTAGCGGCTAATGGTTGCCGAAGCGGTCAGACCGGAAATGTCCTGGTAGGTCTGCGCACCGCCGTCGGTCAGTTCCAGGGCGAGGGTGCCGCTGATAACGGTGATGGTGGTGGTCAGGGTGTAGCTGGAGGTCACCTCGGTGAGGTACACCGGAGCCTGAGACGCCAGAATCTGGCCGTAGCGAATCGCGCCGTCAGCAGGTGCGGTTGCGGAGTCGTTCGTGCTGGTCGTCACGGTCATGGTGCCGGTCCACGTGTTGCCCTCAATGACCGGCTCGTTGAAGCTCACGGTCAGGTCGGCGCCGTTGAATGCGTTTAGCGCCGGGTTGTTGGTCTTCGCGCCGCCCTCGCTGTACTTCAGCGTGGGGATTTCGATGGTCTCGCCGGCGTCCCAGAGCATCGGCTCGATGATTTCGTCGGCGGAGGGGAAGGTGAACTTGAGGGTCACCCGCAGGGTCGCGCCACCCTGCAGGTAGGTTTTGCCCTGATATTCGCCTTTGGAGTTGATCGGGGCGGAGAACCACAGGCCCGCGCCACCGTACAAGCCCGCGCCGACGCTACCGCCGGGGGTGAAGGTGCCGCCACCGGCGCTCTGCGGGGTGGTGGAGGTCGCGGTCGCGTTAGCAACCTGAACGGTGTAGGAGTCCAGACCGAAGCGGGTATCAAAGTCGTTGGAGGGGTCCGAGTTGAACGCCTGGGTGAAAACGCCGTACTTGACGGTCGGAATCTCAGAGTCGATGGAGGATGCGTACGCCGGGACAGCCGCGGCTGCCGCAATAACGGGGGTGCTCCACGCGGCACCCTTGACGAGGGTGCGGCGGTTCATGCTGTCGGTGGTGTTCAAGGGCTGCGAAGAAGTCATAGGGTGTCTTTCTGAAGCTTTGTGAATGCGGTGATGCCTGTGATGTGAATTACTGCTATTGTGGTGTAATTCAGTTCATCTTCAAAACTACCCTAACTTCCCCACAGGATTTTCAACATGCACACGTATGCAGTGAAAATCATGCGTGGAGTTGGGCACACTATACAACGGCGCCTCATCCTCCCCTAAACCTGTGCCGGAACTTTAAATCTGGAGCCTTGAGCTGGGTGGACTCGGCGCCACCACATACGCAACACCGCAGAATTCACAAGGACAACACATGGCATTTATGAAGAGCGCACGTATTGCCTTTGCCTCCGTGGCAGTACTCTGCCTGGGCGCTATCGCAGCCCCCGCAGCCCAGGCGTACAACCCCGATATTGACGGCGACGGCATCCCCAACACATGGGAAATGAAGGGCTACGACGCCGACGGCGACGGCAAGGTAGACGTGGACTACCCCGGCATGGGCGCCAACCCGCTGAAGAAGGACATCTTCGTGGAGATGGACTACATGCCCGACCTGCTCGCCAGCGAGGATGAGCTCGATCGCATTACCGAAATCTATGCGAAGCTGCCGATTCGCAACCCCAACGGCACCACCGGCATTAACATTCACCTGGATGCCGGCAGCGCCCGTAGTGCCAAGTACAACCTGGGCGGCGGTAATGAAATCGCCCACGAGCAGCTGGACGGTAAGATGCAACGTTGGGGTGATCTCTACCTCGCAAATATGGATTCGAACCGTCGCAGTGTTTTCCACTACATGATTTGGGGCGACTCCCACGGTGATACCGGATCCTCCGGTCAGGGCTGGGTTGGCGGCCGCGGCTTCGTCGTGACCGTCGGCCCGCGCTTCTGGGGCACGTCCGCAACCTCCGATGTTCGCGTGGCAACCTTCGTGCACGAGCTGGGCCACAACCTCGGCTTGCGTCACGGTGGCACTGACAGCGTGAACTATAAGCCGAATTACATGAGCATCATGAATTACCGCTACCAGCTGCGTGGTCTGGAGCGTGCGGACGGTACGAAGTACTTCGGCTACTCGACCCGTGCCTACAAGGATCTGGACGAAACCAAGCTGGACGAGAAGACCGGCTTCGGTCGTAACGCCTACGGTTTCTACTACAACGGCAAGCCCGCGTGGGAAGCTATCGACTTCAACGGTAACGGCAAGATTGACGATGCGCCGGTTGAAGCTGACATTAACGGTGACGACAAGAAGACCGTGCTGACCGCGCCTAACGACCTGAAGACCCTGAAGCTGCAGGCTGAGGGCAAGGAAGTTCAGCAGGGTGTGTACTCTCCCGAGGCGGAGCTCTCCGGCGAGATTGAAGACAACGAAATGACTGCTGAGTACGCTCGCGCTGAGGGTCTGGTTCCCGCGAAGGACTAGCCTTTAGCGACTGTCGGCGGTAACCGATACGCTGAGCCTTAAACAGGGCGAGGGGCCCGGTATCCATAACGGATGCCGGGCCCCTCGTTTATGCTCGCTACCTTAGCGGGTGATTACCCCTTAGCGGCTAATGGTTGCCGAAGCGCTCAAACCAGCCAGATCCTGGAAGGTGTACTCGCCGCCCTCGGTCAGCTGCATTGCGACGCTACCGCTGGTGATCTGAGCGGTGGTGGTCAGGGTGTAGCTGGAGGTCACCTCGGTGAAGTACACCGGAACCAGCGAAGCCAGCACCTGCGCGTAGCTCACGCCGTCCTTTGCGGTGGCTTCCAGGTAGTCGGAGGTGCGGATGTCCAGCACGCCGGTCCAGACGTTGTCCTCGATGGTCGGCTCGTAGAACTTCGCGGTGTATGCGATGCCGTTGAACGCAGCCACGGTGGGGTTGTTGGTCTTTGCGCCGCCCGCACTCTTGGCGAGTGCCGGGATCTCAACGTCGTTCTCGGTGTCCCACAGCAGCGGGTCGGTGACGTCCTCTGCGGTGGGGAAGGTGAACTCGAAGGTCACCTGCAGGTGCGACAGAGGGTACAGCCAGGTGCTGCCCTGGAACTCGCCCTTGGAGTTAATGGGTGCGGAAATCCACAGACCCGCGCCACCGTACAGGCCTGCGCCGACGCTACCGCCGGGGGTGAAGGTGCCGCCGCCGGCGCTCTGCGGGGTGGTGGAGGTCGCGGTGATGTTGGGTACCTGCACGGTGTAGGAGTCCAGGCCGTAGCGGGTATCAAAGTCGTTGGCGGGGTTCGAGTTGAACGCCTGGGTGAAGACACCGAACCTCAGGGTCGGGGTTTCCTGCGCATCGGTGGATGCCGCGTAGGCGGGTACCGCCGCTGCGGTTGCGATGACGGGGGTGCTCCATGCGGCACCCTTGATGAGGGCGCGGCGGTTCAGACCGTTAGTGGTATTCGAGGAAGAAGTCATAGGATCTCTCTTGTTGTAAAGAATGTGGTGATGCATGTGATTTGAATTACTGATACTCTAATGTAATTCAGCTCATCTTCAAAATTATCTCAACTTTTACCTCAATGTATGAACATTACGGCACCCAGCTCACCTAACGAGTGAAACGGGAGCATCATGGAAACCGAGGAGAACGTCCTCCCGGAAAACTCCACAGAAACACCACCGGTCACCACACATTTAAGGAACACAACATGGCATTTATGAAGAGCGCACGCGTCACGCTTGCCTCCCTCGCAGTGCTCTGCCTGGGCACTATCGCAGCCCCCGCAGCAAACGCCTACAGCGCCGACATCGACGGCGACGGCATCCCCAACACCTGGGAACTGAAGGGCTACGACGCCGACGGCGACGGCAAAATCGACGTCGACTTCCCCGCAATGGGCGCAAGCCCTAACCACAAGGACATCTTTGTCGAGATGGACTACATGGCAGGCCTGCTGCCCAGCGAAGACGAACTGGACCGCATCACCAAGATTTACGCCGACCTGCCCCTGCGCAACCCCGACGGCACCACCGGCATCAACATCCACCTGGACGCCGGTGACGCCCGCAGCGCCAAGTACAACCTCGGCGGCGGCAACGAAATCAGCTACCAGGAACTCGACAGCGAATTTAAGGCGCTCCACCGCATCAAGGCGACCGAAGGTAAGTTCAACCCCGCCCGCGAAGGCACCTTCCACTACATGATCTGGGGCGACTACTACGACAACAGCTACTCCTCCGGTATCGCTAACTTCGGCGGTCGTAACTTTATGGTCACCGTCGGCCCGCACTTCTGGGGCAAGGCAAGCAGCGACATCCGCGTGGCAGTGTTCGTGCACGAGCTCGGCCACAACCTCGCCCTGAGCCACGGCGGCTGGGACGAAATCAACTACAAGCCCAACTACTACAGCGTCATGAACTACCAGTACACCCTCACCGGCGTGCCCATGGCTGACGGTAGCCGCTACTTCGGCTACTCCACCGCCGAGTACCGCATGCTCAACGAGGCGAAGCTGTACGAGGCGCGCGGCTTTGGCCCTCGTGCTGCCGGTATGCTCTACAAGGGCAAGCCCGCCGACCAGCCGATTGACTTCAACGGCAACGGCAAGATTGACACCGAGCCGGTGTCTGTGGACCTGAACGGTGACGGCTTGATCACGAACCTGGGTGCGGCAAACGATCTGAAGATGATCCGCTTCCAGGCAACCGAAAACCCGGAGAAGGACAAGGGTCCCGAGCACATTGAACCGAGCGGCATTACCGCCGAGCACGCTCGTTCGCTGGGTCTGATTAAGTAGGCTGACTGGTCGGCGCCCCGCTGATAGAGAGCCCGCCGACAAAGAGCCTTGTCAGCTCAGTAAAATAGTAAGGTGCGGATACCGAATCATCATTCGGTATCCGCACCTTTACTCTATGCAGCTTTCAGCTCAGCACAGTGCTCAGCTCAACAACAGAGCCTAGACAGCCTCGACCACGCGGCCGGTATCCACCAGCACCTGCGCGATGTGGCCCAGCGCCTCCTCATTCTGCAGCGAAGAAACATCACCCAAAGAACGGCCCTGGTATAGCTCACCGAGCAGACGGCGAGTAATCTTACCCGAACGAGTCTTCGGGATATCGGCAACCGCCACAACATCCTTCGGCTTAGCAATCGGGCCAATGTGCTCACGCACATGCGCGGTCAGCGCCGCCTTCAACTCATCCTCAGTCAGGACCTTACCCTCATCGGTGAGCGTCACGTAGGCGACCGCCTGGTGACCGGTCAGCTCATCCTCCACGGGGCAGACACCAGCCTCAACCACCGCCGGGTGAGTCACCAGCGCCGACTCAATCTCAATCGTGGACAGGCGGTGACCCGAAATGTTGATCACGTCATCAATACGGCCGAGGATATACACGTTACCCTCTTCGTCTACCTTCGCGCCGTCGCCAGCGAGGAACCAGCCGCGCTCGCCGTAGTGACGCCAGTAGGAATCCAAGTAACGCTGCGGGTTCTGCCACACGGTACGAGCCATCGACGGGCCAATCTTATCGACCACGATGAAGCCCTGCTTACCGGGTTCGACCGGGTCGCCGTGCTCATCCACCACGCGGGTGGACACGCCGGGAACGGCGCGGGTAGCGCAACCGGGCAGGGGAGTGCAGTGCGGGGTGCCCTCCAGGTAGGTGCCCTCGGGCGCGAACGCCGGGTCGTGCGGACGCGGGGAGCACACGGTCGAACCGGTCTCCGACTGCCACCAGGTGTCGATGAACGCCGCGGTGCCGCCGCCCACGTGCTGACGCAGCCAACGCCATGCCTCCGGGTTGATGGATTCGCCCACCGAACCGAGCAGGCGCACGGTCGAGAAGTCGTACTTGCCGGGCTCCGGGCCGTTCGGGAACGCACCCATGAGCGAACGAATCAGGGTCGGCGCGGTGTAGTAGTTGGTCACGCCGTAGCGTTCGATGACCTCAAAGTGGCGGCCGTAGTGCGGGGTGTTCGGGGTACCCTCATAAATCACCTCGGAGACACCGTTAACCAGCGGACCGTAAATTTCGTAGGTGTGCGCGGTCACCCAGGCGAGGTCGGCGGTGCACCAGTGAACGGTGGACTCCACCTTCTGCGGGTCGTTGACCACGGACAGCTCGTCGGGGCGTAGCACGCCGTTCTCGTCCACGTAATCCGGCAGCAGATCGTACAGCAACGCGTGAGTGTATGCGGTCTGCACCAGGTAGCCTGCCATGGTGTGCACCAGGCCCTTGGGCTTACCGGTCGTGCCGGAGGTGTAAATAATGAACAGCGGATCCTCGGCGTCGTGCAGTTCGTAGGCGTGGGTGTCCGGCTGATCGTCCACCAGGTCGTGGTACCAGACGTCGCGGCCCTCAGTCCACGGCACAGCGGCGTGCGCAACCGGGTCGGAGGCGCTGGTGCGGTCCACCACGATCACGTGCTCAATGTTGTTCTCGCCGGAGCATGCCTCATCAGCGTTCACCTTCACGGGAACGACCTTGCCGCGGCGGTTCTGGCCGTCGGTGGTGATGAGCACCTTCGCGCCGGTATCTTCCACACGGAACTTCAGCGCCTCGGCGGAGAAACCACCGAACACGAGGGAATGGATCGCGCCAATACGCGCGCAGGCGAGGGTGAAAATAATGGTTTCGGGGATGACGGGCAGGTAGATGACCACGCGGTCACCCTTGCGCACGCCCAGGGACAGCAGACCGTTCGCTGCCTTCGCGATGCGGCGCTGCAGCTCGGCGTAGGTGATGGCTTCACGGTCGCCGGGTTCACCCTCAAAGTAGAGGGCGACCTTGTCGCCGCGGCCCGCCTCCACGTGGCGGTCCACGCAGTTGTAGGCGACGTTGA